>JAQGHW010000131.1 GCA_028291505.1 Rhodopila sp.
GCCGCCCGCGAGTGCGACACCTTCGCGCAGCTTGGCATCCGTTTGGTCCGCCGAGCCCGCCCGCCGTTCGACCAGGGCCCGGGCAATGCGAAGCGGCCCGCTGGGGGCGTCGGCACGCTCCCATTCCGCCGCCTCCGCCAAGCCTTTCGTGGCCAGATCGGGGCGTTGCGCGCGCATTTGCTTACGGGCGTAGGAGATTTGCAGCTCTATCATCTGGCGGCGGACGCCGGGATTGATCGCGTTGATGCGCAGTAATCTCCGCGCGAAGCCGGCCGCCTGTTTATAGGCCTTGCGGGCCAGCGCCGAGTCCAGCGCCCGTTGCAGAACCCGCGCGTCATCGGGGAACCGCTTGACCGTCTCCTCCACCAACTGGTGCCAGTCCTTGGCGACTGCCGGATCGTTGGCGGACGACGCGTCTTCGCAATAGCGCCCGATCAGGTCCAGACGGCTCGGTAGATGGTCCGGGTCGGCCTCGCAGGCCCGCTTCAGGTGCGCGACGACCGGATCATCGAACCCATCGTTGGCCTCGATCTGGGGGTTTTTGCGTGCGATGTCGGCCAGGTGGCGGTAGATGACGCCCCGCGCCAGATGGGACTCGCGGTCCGAGCCGCGATGGACAATGGCATCACGCGCGATGGCGGCGGCCGTCGCGGACCAGCCGCGTACCGCCGCCTCCCAGTCGCCGCGCTCCTCCGCGGCCAGCGCCTGAATGCGATTGCGCTCCACCGGGGACAGCGCGCCGAAACTTCGCTCGAATTGCGACACCCGGTCGGGGAGGCGCGGCAGTAGGTTGATGCAAGCATTTCTGACGTCGGCTTGTGGCAGGTCGGCCTGCTTCAGCAGGAAATTGAAAAGCGCCCCCGGGCCGCCGCGCTCGGCCTCTGCCATGCGCGCCAGAAACTGCGACGCGCCGGGCGGCAGGCCGGCCGTCTCGGCCACGAAGGTTTGCTGCCGGGGGGTTAACCGGTTCCAGGTGTCGGCCTCCAGCGCTTCATCCCGGAGCACCGCTGCCGCTACCGCCTGACGCAACGGATAGAACGGTGAGCCGGGCGGGATGGTGTCCAGCACCCGACGTGTCTGATCGGCGTCTTCCCGCGGAGAAATGAGGGTTTTCAGTAGCAAGCGAAGCGGCCGGAACGCCGAGCGGAGGGAAATCGCGTTGAGGTGGTGGTTGATCTCGGCGGCCGGCGCCCCGTCCCACCCCGCCGCCAGCGCCGCACGTGACGCGATCGCGAGGTCACGCCAGCGGCGCTGCTCCGGTGTGGCCGACGGCGCAAGATCGGGCAGCTGCGGCACACTCACGAGCAGAGCCGCCGCCAGTGCTTCGAGGTCCTCTTGTTCGGGTGGGTGGTTGAACAGATACGCGGCGGCCTTTTGCTGCTGGCCGTCGCGGATCAGACAAGACAGGTACAGCTCTGGATCCCGTATCACGCCATCGGCGACGATCGTATTCTCAAGGACCATCGAGGCCTCTTTGAACATGCCCTTCGCCGCCAGATCGCGGGCGCGGCCGCGATAGGCATCGGCGAGTCGTTCCTTCCAGTCCGGTCTTGGCTCCACCCGTATCGCCTGCTTGAAAAGCTCGATCGCCTCCTTGAAGCGCTCTCGCTGCAACGCGTCGAGGCCCCGTTCCGCCAGGATTTCAGGCTGCGCGGTATTCCCTGAGCCGTGCCGATGGGCTTTCTTCAACGGCTGGTCCTTTGCCTGGAGTTGGGACAGGTACCGGCCATGCCTGTTCCCCCGCATCCGGGTTGGAACGGCGGCGGCGAGGCACCGGCACCTGGGTGGTTTGTCGCGTCCGAATCGCCATCGGCGCAGTTTAAGGCGTGGTTCAGATCAGGGTAAGTGTCTTATGTGGACGACAGCATCCGCCGATAGGGGAGCCGCGAGGGGGAGAGTGCCCGGAGGTTTCTTCGTGTACCAATGCGGCACAGGTGCTGCACATAACGCGCGGCCTCGGACCACTGTTGGCGGACCTAACTGATCGGCGCGAATGACGATGGACCACCGGATTCGTGGGGCCAGCCGCTGCCATCGCGCGCGGCAGACAGCGCCGGTCAGCCATTCGCGCATTTCCCTTGGAGACGGCTAAGCACCTGACAGCACGTTCTTTTCTTGATGCCAACCCGTCGCATCCTTAGCTCTGCCCGTGCATGTCCAGCGCCTGTTTCTAGCCGAGCGAGGGTAAACCGTTCGCTTAAATTGTGGCAACTGGCCTCTGAACACCCCAATGATTTTGCACCCCCCCTGCCCCGCGGTTCCGACGAACCTATTACCCGACCGGCGGTCTTGTCGTGCTGCGCCGCTGCCGAGGCCAACGCGTCAGGAGCGTCAGGCGCCCGGGGGTGCGCGAAACGGCCAGAATCTGGCGTTTTTTGGTCGCGTTGCATCCGGACAATGCGATAAAATCTCCCCTGATCGCGATCCAAACGGCCTGAGGGACCGCACGTCCAAGGGGACAAGTTTGACGGCCCCCCTGCCCTGCCCGTTAGTTTCGGCGGCGCTAGATGCTCTAGCCACCTCTGCAAACGACCGTTGGACAGAACGGCTACGCCGTAGGGAAGAGA
>JAQGHW010000191.1 GCA_028291505.1 Rhodopila sp.
CAACCCAGGATAGAGAGAATCGATCAGACCGGGCAAAAAGTTGTATCTGGCAATCTCGATGGCAAACGCGTTACGGTGCCTTGCCGTGGCCATCGCGGTGGCCGCTGGCAGCCAACCGGTGAAACTCGGAGGTACCCAGTCCATGAGTCTGAATACCCGTCTCGACGCTCTAAAGGAACGGCATGCGTCTCTCGAAACCCGGATTTTCGATGAGGACCATCGTCCGCAACCCGATAGCGAGGCCCTCATGCGACTTAAAATCGAGAAACTGCGTCTGAAGGAGGAAATGGAGAGGCTGAGAACCCTGGTCAACTGAACGGACACGGTTCATCCCACCCCGCCACGCCGGTCAGGCGGCCTCGTCCGCCTCCGGCGGTGGCGGCACGGGGACCGTTCGGCCCTCCCGCTCGAGCCGCTCATTGGCCTGAGACACCGCGGCATTCAGATCCGTCTGGCTGCATAAACCCAGGATAACCGGATCGCGCGGCTTGATGTTCGCGCTGTTCCAATGGGTGCGTTCCCGCACTTTCTGAATGGTATCCTTGGTGGTGCCGAGCAGTTTGCCGACCTGGGCTTCGGAGAGCTGCGGGAAATTCCGCAACAGGAATGCGATGGCATCCGGGCGGTCGTTGCGCTTCGCCACGGGCGTATAGCGTGAGCCACGCAGGCGCTTCGGCATCGGCAGGGTGTTCGCGATCAGTTTCAACCGAGCGTTCGGGTCGGCCTCACACTGGCGAATGTTCTCCAGCGTGGTCTGCACATTCGCGACCGGGTCGTAGCCAACGATTCCCTGTGCGACCTCACCGTCGGCGATAGCCTGGATCTCAAGCGGATGCATGCCGCAGAAATCGGCGATTTGCGTAAAGGTAAGGGCGGTTTTCTCGATCAGCCACACGGCGGTGGCCTTGGGCATAAGCGGAAGGGTCATGGCTTTCACACACTCTCAGGGTCGCCGGCGGATGTTTTTCATTTTGACGATGTCGCTTGCAGGCCATCCGGCGCAAACAACAACGAGTAGCCGCGACCGAAGCGCGGATATGACAAGCCAAGGGGGGTGGGTCAAGCGACTTTGGCAGTATTATGATCGATGCGTGACGCATGGCTGGACCGCCGTGCCCCCGAACACGGTCCAAGGGAGAATAAAATGGCCCGCGAAGAAGACGAACCTCTGACGAAACGCCGCCGCTTGGAGCCGCTTCTGCTGGACAGTCTGGGGATCCAGGAGCTGCGCAGCTATATCGATGAACTGAGGACCGAGATCGTTCGGGTCGAGGCGGATATCGGCCGGAAGGACAGTCATCGCTCCGCAGCCGACGCGTTTTTCAAGCGACCGTGAAATCGCCTCGTCGTGAAAGAGCCTCGGTCACGAAAGGGGGGCCACGAACAGCGGGACCATGAAGAACGGGGGCCAGTCGTCCGGCCCCCGCTAGTCAGCAACCCACAGGCGCTACGTGTTTACGCGGCCTTGGCGGCGTTTTGCGAGTCGTTGGCGATCGGCGTCGGGGCCGTCACCGCCGGTGCGCTGCTGCCGACCGCGATCTTACGTGGCTTCAGCGCCTCGGGCACCACGCGCTTCAGGCCGACATGCAACAGGCCGAGCTGAACATCCGCACCCTCCACCACGATATGGTCGGCAAGGACGAAACGACGCTCAAATGCACGCCCGGCGATGCCGCGATACAGGATCTCCCGCTTCTGGCCCTCGTTGGCCACCCGGCCGGACACGAACAACGTGTTGTCCTTGACCGTGATATCAATGTCCTCGGGGCGGAAGCCCGCTACTGCCATGGTCAGGCGGTAGGAGTCGTCGCCGGTTTTCTCGATATTGTAGGGGGGATAGGTTTGCGCCTCCTGGCCGGAAGCAGCGGTGTCAACCAGTCGAGCCAGTCGGTCAAATCCGATGGCGGTGCGAAAAAGCGGAGCAAAATCAACCGTAGTCATAGCAAAACCTCCTGCAAAGCAAGGTTGGTGGTGGGCCGCCCATACGGGCCAACCCTTCTGCCGTCCCGGGAACCCCGAATGGGCATTCCCGACGAACGTAGAGCTAGGTACCACCAACTAACCGTTCAAGAGGTCTTTGCGGGATGTGTCGCGGCTGAATTTGCCGTGAACCAACGGTTACTTCTTGATGCCGAGGCCGGCGAACTTCTTGTTGAACTTGGCGACCTGGCCACCGGTGTCCATCATCCGCTGCACGCCGGTCCAGGCCGGATGCGACTTTGGATCGATGTCGAGGCGCAGCGTGTCGCCTGCCTTGCCCATGCAGGAACGCGTCTTGAACTGCGTCCCGTCGGTCATGACGATGTTGATCTCGTGGTATTCGGGGTGGATGCCCGGCTTCATGGTCTGCTTCCTTGCTGGCGCTGCCGATCCCGACCGGCGGCGCAAGCGGCGGGCTATAGCCGGGCGGCGTCCAAGGCTCAAGCCCAAGTTTTATAGCCTTGGCGCCAAGGCTCAAGCCCAAGTTTTATCGCCTTGGCGATAGACCCACCGGGATGGAGCGATTATCAGGTGCGGCCTTAATGTTATCGGACCATCTCCCCGCATGCTGATCCGTCTGCTCGTCCAAGTCGTCGATTTCAGCCGCCGCCATGCGCTGCCCGTCGTAGGTGTGGGCGTATTGCTGGCCGTGTTCGCGGGCTGGTTCGCCTCGAACCACCTGGGGGTCAGCACCGACACTGACCTGTTGTTCAAGGACAGCCTGCCGTGGCGTCAGCAAGCGGCTGAAATGAACCGGGATTTCCCGCAGTTCCGTGATCTGCTGGTCGCCGTGGTAGATGCGCGCATTCCAGAGGAAGCCGACGAGACCGCGGCCCAACTGGCAGCCGCGCTCTCGGCCGACAAGGCGCATTTCCTGACCGTGCGCCGACCCGATGCCAATCCCTTCCTGGAGAAGGAAGGCCTGCTTTTCCTGCCGCTGAAGCAGTTATCGGGCCTGATGGACCAGACGATCGACGCGCAGCCCTTTCTGGGTCAGCTTGTAGCCGACCCATCCGCGAGGGGCTTATTCGCCGCGTTGTCGTTGCTGGGTATGGGCGTGACCCACGGCGATGCCGACCTGACGCCTTACCTCGGCCCGATCAAGGGCTTCCATCAGGCAATGGCGGATGCGCTCACCGGCCATCCGAAGCCGTTGTCCTGGGAAAAGCTGCTGGGTGGCGACCTGAGTGAACTGGCTGGGCCCTATCACTTCGTCCTCGTGCAACCGCATCAGGATTTTGGCGCGTTGGAGCCAGGCGGTGCAGCCACGCAGGCGATGCGCGACATCATCGCCGCGCTTCCCGACGTAAAATCCGGCGACGCCCGGGTCCGGATCACCGGCCAGGTCGCACTGGCCGACGAGGAATTCGCCAGCGTCGCGCAAGGCGCCGTCAAGGGCCTGCTCGGCAGTCTCGTGCTGATAACGCTCTGGCTTTTCCTGGCGGTACACACCTGGCGCCTGATCGTGCCGATCCTGATGACCCTGATGTTGGGGCTGATGCTGACGGTGCTGTTCGCAGCCGCCGCCGTCGGAACCCTGAACCTGGTCTCGGTCGGTTTCGGTGTGCTGTTCGTCGGCATCGCTGTCGATTTCGCCATCCAGTTCTCGGTTCGCTATCGCGAGTTTCGCTTCGAAACCGGCGACCCGGCCGCCGCGATGATCGCGACCGCACGCCGGGTCGGAGTGCAGATCCTGATCGCGGCGCTCGCTACGGCCGCCGGCTTCCTGGCATTCGTGCCCACCGCGTTTATCGGCGTTGCGGAGTTGGGCCTGATTGCCGGCGCCGGCATGATCATGGCGTTCATCTGCACCCTAGGCTTCTTGCCGGCGGCGATCACGCTGTTCCGTCCACCCGGCGAAGCGGGCGAAGTGGGGTTCGCCTTCGCGGCACGAATCGATCCGGTCATTGTGCGGCGGCGGAAGCAGATCCTGATCGCATTCGGTCTGCTGGCGGTCGCCGCGGTCGCGGTGTCACCCCGGCTGATGTTCGACTCGGACCCGCTGGACACCAAGAACCCCAACACCGAGGCCATGCGTACGTTGCGTGACCTGATCAACAACCCGCTGACCAATCCGTACACCATCGACGTGCTGACCCCCAACGCGCAGGCGGCGAAAGAGCTGAGCGACAAGCTGAAGAGCCTGTCGCTGGTCGCCGACGTGATCAGCATCAACAGTTTCGTGCCGGACGATCAGCCGCAGAAGCTGGCAGTGATCGCCGACGCCAACACCATCCTGGCCCCGACACTCACGCCGCACGGGTCTTCCGCACCGGTGACGGCGGAGCAGATCCGAATGGCCGCCAAGGCCGCGCTGGCGCAGATTGACCCGGCGCTGGCGAAGTTGCCCAAAGGCCATCCGCTGGCTCTGATCGCTGATGACCTGCGCCAGATGCAGGCGGCGCCGGACGACATGCTGATGACGGCCAATTCCGCCCTGACCCGCTTCCTGCCGATGCAGCTCGGCCATCTGCAACTGGCGTTGACGGCGGAGCCAATAACGCTGAGTTCAATCCCGCCAGATTTTGCCCGCGATTGGGTGCTGCCGGATGGCCGAGCCCGGGTACAGGTCAATCCAAAGCCGGAAGCGCAGACTCCGCAGGGGCTGAGGACGTTTGTCCAGGAGGTCACGGCGGTCGCGCCCAATGCTGGCGGATCCGCGGTGACGATCGTCGCCACCGCGGATACGATCGTCGGAGCGTTCCGCGATGCCGCGACCTACGCGGTGATCGCGATCGCTCTCATCCTGCTGGGTCTGCTGCGCAGTGTCATGGATGCGGCGTTGGTGTTGGCACCACTGCTGCTGTCGGCGCTACTGACACTGCTGGTCGCCGTGTTACTGCCGTTGCCGCTTAACTTCGCCAATATCATAGCGTTGCCGTTGTTGCTGGGCGTCGGCGTCTCATTCAACATCTACTTCGTGATGAACTGGCGAGCGGGGCAGCAGCGTCCACTGGGCAGTGCCACGGCTCGCGCCATCTTGTTCTCGGCTTTGACCACCGGGACGGCGTTCGGATCGCTTGCGTTGTCCGCCCATCCGGGGACGGCAAGCATGGGGAAGCTTCTACTGATCAGCCTGGGCTGTACGCTGCTGGCAAGCCTGGTGTTCATCCCGGCACTTCTGGCGAGTCTCAGGCCGCCCCCAATTGATCGGACCTGACTGGCGGATTGCCATCACAAACATCCCCCGGCCGATCGACAAATCGGCACAGGCGCTGCAATTTCAGTAATGCGCACAGCCATTTGAGGTTGCGTATTATTCCCGCAACGTCCGCCAAGGGCCACTTGGATGCGGTGTCGTCCTGAAAGGATCCATCGCATGAGGAAGTTACTGCTGGCCGCGCTGATACCGTTCAGTCTCGCCGGATGTCTGAGCGTCCACGAAAGCCCGCCGCCACCGAAGAACACGACCATCGTGGTGCCGCCGGGCTCCACGGTGACGTGCTCGAACGGTCAGCCGGGGCCCTGCTGACCTGATACGAAAGCCAAACTTCGCGGCGAGTTCGTTACCGCGGGGTTCGGCGCGCCTCCCAGGCCTCGGTCAGCAGGCATAGGATTTCGAACAGCACTGACGCGCCGTTGAACGCCGTCAGCGAACCCACATCGAATGGCGGCGACACTTCCACCAGGTCGCCGCCGACGAAGTCGATGCCGCGCAGTTCCCTGAGCAAGCGCAATGCCTGCAAGACGGTGATCCCACCCGCCTCCGGCGTTCCGGTGCCGGGCGCCTGGCTGGGATCCAGGCTGTCGATGTCGAACGTCAGGTAGGTGGGTCCAGTGCCTGCGACGCGGCGCGCTTCTTCGGCTGCATAACGCCAGCCCTTGTCGTCGAATTCTTCCATTGGCATGACACGCATGCCGCTGCGCTGGCTGAAACCCCACATGTCCGGATCGTTGGTGGTGCCGCGGATGCCGATCTGGATCACCCGTTTCGGGTCCAGCAAGCCTTCTTCCACCGCCCGGCGGAACGGTGCGCCATGGTGGAAGCGGGAGCCCATGTAGTCGTCGCCGGTGTCGCAGTGGGCGTCGATGTGGATCATTCCGACCGGACCATTGGCCGCCACGGCTCGCAGGATCGGCAGGCTGATGGCGTGGTCGCCGCCCACCGACAGCGGCACGATGCCGGCCGACGTGACGGCGCGGTAGAATGTCTCGATTTCCTTCAGCGCACCCTGCAGTTCATACGGCTGCTCGATCCAGCAGTCGCCCAGGTCCCGCACCCTGGCGGTGGCGAACGGCGTTACGCGCGTCGCCGCATTGATCCGGCGCAGCAATGTGGATTGGTCGCGCACCGCACGTGGCCCATGCCTGGTGCCGGATCGGTTGGTGACGCCGCCGTCGAACGGCACCCCGATGATGCCGATGTCCACGTCCTTGGTTTCCTGCGACACAGGGGCGCGGAAGAACGTCGCGATGCCGGTATAGCGAGGATGCGCCTGCGGATCCTGGAAGTCCTGGTACTTCTCCGGGTGCTTGATCATCCGTCTCGCTCTTCCACTGCCGGCACTGTAAGCCATGATGCCGAGTCTCACTCATTTTTTCAGGTTGTCTCCGATGTCGCCGCGTGAACTGGATCTGGATGCCTACATGACGCGGATTGACCTGCGAGCAGCGGGCTCGCCGACCCTGGCGTTGCTGCAGGCGGTGGTGGCTCGGCATGCGGCGACAATTCCGTTCGAAAACCTGGACATCATCCTTGGGCGGCCGATCCGGCTGGACATCGGCTCGATCCAGGCGAAGCTGGTCGACGCCATGCGCGGCGGATATTGCTTCGAGCAGAACACGTTGCTGCGAGCGGCGCTGGAGCAGTTGGGGTTTACCGTCAGCAGCCTGATGGCCCGGGTCGTCCGCGGTGCCCCGGCCGACGCCATCACCTCAAGGACCCACGTGCTGCTGCGCGTCGACCTGCCGGACGGGTCGTTTCTCGCCGATGCGGGCTTCGGCAATCTGACCCCCACCGCGCCGCTGATGCTTGGCCGAAGCGAATCGCAGCCCACGGGCCATGAGGATTACCGGCTTCAACCGCTGAATGGCGAGACCCTGCTGCAGGCTCGTCTGGGGTCGGAATGGGAGAATGTGTATCGTTTTTCCGACCAGCCATCGCATCCGATCGACCATGAGGTCGGCAACTGGTTCACCTCGACCAAACCCGATGACCTGTTCACCGCCAATGTCATCGCCGCGCGTCCCGGCGAAAAGCGCCGGGTGACGTTGTTCAACCTGGAGGTCACGACCCGCTATACGGACCGTCCTCCGGAGCGCCGAACGCCGCAGACCGCACATGCGCTGCGAAGCACGCTGCGGGACGACTTCGGGATCGATCTGAACCCCGACGAACTGGCAACGATATCCGCCGCCATGCAGCGTTTCAG
>JAQGHW010000212.1 GCA_028291505.1 Rhodopila sp.
ACAAGCCGCCGGCGGCACCGTTCGTTACGTCGACAGTTCAGTTGAACGGGTCCAGGCCCGCGTCGCCGGCTGGGTCGACGAACGTTACGTATTGGCCGCCAACGGCGCCGCCGTGCCGCTGACCAGAACCGACCGGGAAGGCGAATATGTCGGTGGCGTGCGCTTCAAGGCGTGGAACCCACCCAGCGCGCTGCACCCGACGATCGGCATTCACGCCCCGCTGGTGCTCGACGTTTTCGATCGCTGGAGCGGCCGCAGCCTCGGCGGCCTGACGTACCACATTTCCCACCCCGGCGGCCTCAGCTACGAAACCCTTCCCGTCAACGCCAATGAAGCCGAAGCCAGGCGGCGCGCGCGCTTCTTCCCCTTCGGGCACTCACCCGGACCGATGCGCGAACCGATGCTGCAACGTTCACGTGAGCACCCGCGCACCCTGGATTTACGACGCGTCTGATCAGCCTGACCCCTTTGCGCACCCGGGCCCGACCGGAACCGGCGCGGCATTGGTCTCCAGCGCCTGAGCATAGGCCGTTCGCGTGGTGATACGTTTGTTGTAGGCGGTAACGGCATCCGTCACCGGAACGCCGTAACGAACCGCCCAGGTCACGCAAGTGGAAAGCAAGATGTCGGCGGCGGTAAAGCGATCCCCCAGGATGTACTGCGAATCCTTCTCCAACGCCCGCTCCACGGTTCGCATCTGCTTCTGGAAGTAATCGGATGCCGCGGCATTCGCCTGCGGCGCCTCGCCGTAGATGTGCCGCAGGTCCCCATGCCGGCGCATCACGTAAAGTGAGGTAGCATCCAGCTCGCTGATCACAAAGAAACACCATTCCAGGCATTGCGCCCGTGGCCGTGGATCGATCGGTATCAGCCTGTTGCACTCCTGCCCATAAGCATCCGACAGATACGTAATGATCGCCGCACTTTCGGTCAGTACAAGACCATTGTCCTGCAGCAATGGGATTTTCTGCCTGGCCGACAGGGCGGTGAACTCGGGCGTCAGGGTTTCCCCGGTTCGCGGCAGGATGGGTCGAAGTTCGAAGTCCAATCCAAGCTCGTGCAGACCCCAGTGCGCCCGAATAGTTCGGCTCGTGCCAGCGCCCCACAGGATGCGTTCGTTGGACATTCGTTTCTACCCCGATGATTTGGCCGCCTTCGAGTTCTTCAACGCCTCGATTTCAGCAGCGGAATAGCCAGCCTCGGCCAGGACCACCTCGGTGTGCTCGCCAATACGCGGCGCGGGTCCAGCGATACGGGCCGGCGTGCGATCGAACCTCGCGGCCGGACGAGCCTGGCGGACCGTGCCCAGCGTCGGCTGCTCCATCAGTTCGATCAACGCGTTGTTGACGACTTGCACGTTGTTCATGACATCGGCCCGCCGCAGCACCGGGGCGCAAGGCACCTCGGCCGCATCAAGTCGATCCAGCCAGTCCTGACTGTGCCCCGTCGCCAGAATTGCCCCGACCAGGCCTATCCGTTCGGCTCCGTTCATCGACCGTGCGAATGGCGTCCGGAAGCGAGCGTCCTCGATCCATTCCGGCTTGCCGATGACACCGCACAGGCCGCGCCATTCGGGATCCGACAGCGAACCGACCGTGATGTATCCATCCAGCGTCTCGAAGATCAGATCCGGGCGCGGGGCCGGCTGGGGAGCATCCTCGCGGCCGACGACGGTGTATTGCGTCATCGCCTCGGGCCACAGGAAGGCGACCATGGTGTCGAGCATCGACAACCGAATGTGCTGCCCCTGTCCTGTCCGGCCTCGCGCAACCAGCGCCGCGCACACCGCCTGCGCCGCATAAATCGCCGTCGTCTTATCGGCAACGATGGTGCGGATCATCTTCGGCCGCCCGGTCTCCTGATCCGCCTGAACGTCGGCAAAGCCTGACAGCGACTGGATCACCGGATCGTAGACTCGTTTCTTGACATACGGACCGGTTTCGCCAACGCCGGAGATGGATACGTAGATCAATCCCGCATTCGTGGCGCGCACCCTCGGTTCGTCGAGACCAAGCCGTTCCATCGTTCCGGGTCTGAAGTTTTGCACCAGCACGTCGGCGCCCGAGATCAGTCGGCGCAAGGCGTCCAGTGCGGCGGGTTGTTTCAGATCCAGCGCGATCGATCGCTTTCCCCGATTGGACGAAACAAACATGGCGGTCATCTGGCCTTCACCGGACGTGCGGCGAGTGATGTCGCCCCCCGGTGGTTCGACCTTGATGACGTCGGCACCTTGGTCGGCCAGGATCATCGTGCACACCGGCCCAGAAACGACCGTCGTCAGGTCGATGACCCGGATGCCGTCAAGCGGGCCTGGCATCACCACGTCTCCGACCACGGCCGCAGGTCCAGTTCATGGGTCCAGGCATCCCGCGGCTGCTTGTGCAGCATCCAGTAGTTCTCGGCGATCGACTCCGGATTCAGAATAGCGTCGGCCGCCTTCCTGGCCCCGTATGTATCACCCAATCGTTGCTGATGGCCATCGGTGTCGATTGCGCCATCGACGACGACATGGGCGACGTGGATGCCTTCCGGACCAAGTTCCCTGGCCATACTTTGCGCCAGGGCACGAAGGGCGTGCTTCGCGCCGGCGAACGCCGCGTAGCCCGGCCCGCCGCGGACGCTGGCGGTCGCGCCTGTGAACAGGATCGTTCCGTGCCCGCGCGGGACCATCACCTTGGCAGCCTCGCGTCCCGCAAAAAAGCCGGACAGCGCCGACTGCTCCCAGACCTTGGTGTAAACGCGAGTGGTCGTTTCGCGAATAGGAAAGCGAACGTTGCCGCCCACGTTGAACGATACGACCTCGATCGGACCAATCTCGCGCTCGATGGTTTCAAACAACGCGACTACCTCTTCTTCGCGACGCGCGTCGCTGCCGAAGCCTCGGGCCTTGCCGCCGGCTTGTTCGATGCGGTCGACGAGGGGCGCCAGTTTGTCGCCGTGGCGGCGGGTGACGCAGGTGAAGAAACCCTCACGCGCGAAGCGGCGGGCGACGGCGCCCCCAGTCGCGTCTCCGGCTCCAATGACCAGGGCGACTTTGGTTTCCGGCATGGACGGCTTCTCCCGGGCTTACAGTAGCATCATGAAAGCCTGGGGTTCCATCGCTGCCCTGTCAAGGTGCGGACAACCGTGCCGCGACGATCGGGCAGGGTCGA
>JAQGHW010000232.1 GCA_028291505.1 Rhodopila sp.
ATCTTCCCGAAGTCCCAGCTGGGTCGAGGCATCGGCTACAACGTTTTGGTTGTCGCGACGTCGTCTGCGGCGGGCCCGTCGGTGGCCGCGGCGATCATGGCCGTCGGGTCCTGGCCGTGGCTGTTCGCCATCCAGGTGCCGTTCGGGGTGGTGTCGCTGGCGATGTCGTTGCGCTTTCTGCCGCGTTCCCCGCTGACCTCGCATGCATTCGATTGGCTCAGCGCGGTGATGAACGCGCTGACGCTCGGTCTGTTCATCACCGGTCTGGATGGAATCGGCCATGGCGAGAGCCTGCTGCTGGTCGTGGCGGAACTGGGCGGCAGCCTTGTCGTGGGGTTCGTGTTCGTCCGCCGGCAACTGAGACTGCGGCCGCCTCTGCTGCCGGTCGACCTGTTGATCCAGCGGCCGATCTTCGCCTTGTCGGTGGCAACCGCGATATGTTGCCATGCGGCACAGATCATCGCGCTGATCGTCCTGCCATTCTATTTCCAGTACGCCGGCGGGTTGTCGCCGTTCGACATCGGCGTGCTGATGACACCCTGGCCGGCGGCGGTGGTCGTAGTGGCACCGATCGCCGGACGACTGGCGGACCGGTACTCGGCGGGCATACTCGGGGGGCTTGGGCTGGCCGTCATGGTGTGCGGGCTGGTGCTGACGATGCTGATGCCGGCGACCGCCTCCTGGCCCGATGTCGGCTGGCGCCTGGCGCTGTGCGGCGCGGGGTTCGGGCTGTTCCAATCGCCCAATAACCGGCTGCTGATCGGCAGCGCTCCGCCGGATCGGGCAGGTGCAGGCAGCGGAATGCTGTCAACCTCGCGGCTGGTAGGGCAGACGACGGGCAGTGCGCTGGTCGCGGTGGTGCTGGGGCTGACCCATGGCGGGCCGGACTCGATCGTGCATGCGACCCATATCGCATTGGGCATGGCCGGGGTGTTCGCCGCGTCGGCGATGGGATTGAGCTGGTTGCGAGTGATCCCGCGGTAGCGCCGGTTTCAGCCCTCGGCAGCGGCCTTGCGGGCCATGGCTTCCTCGGCCGAAGCGATGCCGCCATGCGCGGCGGACCAGGCGACCGGGTTCTCCAGGAAGCGCCGGACTTCCGACAAGGCCGCGTCTGAGAAATACGGCCGGTCCTTGCAGGCTTCGAGCACGTCCCACCAGGTACACAGGCTGTGCAGTGTGATGTCCATGTTCGCCAAGGTCTCGAACGCGCCGGGGAAGACGCCGTAGAAGAACACGACAAATGCGTGGTTCACGATGGCGCCGGCGTCGCGAAGAGCGTTGGCGAACCGGATTTTCGACTGGCCGTCGGTGGTCAGGTCCTCGACCAGCAGGGTGCGTTTGCCGATCGGGACGTCGCCCTCGATCAGGGCGTTCTGGCCGAACCCCTTCGGCTTCTTGCGCACATAGGACATCGGCGCGGACATGCGATCGGCGATCCAGGCGGCGAACGGGATGCCCGCGGTCTCGCCGCCGGCGACGGTTTCGATGGTCTCGTAGCCGACGTGCCTCTGGATCTTCTGCACGGCCAGGTCGATGATCTTCGAGCGCGCCCGGGGGAAGTAGATGATCCTGCGGCAGTCGATATACACTGGGGACTTCCAGCCCGAGGTGAAGGTATAGGCCTCCTCCGGGCGGAAATTGACCGCCTTGATCTCCAGCAGGATGCGCGCCGTGGTCAGGGCCGCGTCACGGTCCCACTCGGTCGCGGAGGTGGAGGCATGAGCGGGCTTGGCCATCGGAGCACGGTCCTTTGTCGCGGGGTTTGGGGGATCTGATAGCCGATCGTGCGGTTCGATGACAGTCCTGCCAATCGCGAGGTTGTGGCCTCCAGGGCGAGCCGAACGTCCTTATGTTCGACAGCATCCTTATGACCCTTACGCAACCTGCGAGCACTGACGGAGCAGCCTCGGGCGACACCGAGGCCGGGTGGCGGCTGCCGCGCCGCGATTACGTTCTGCTGCCGTTGATTTTCGTCATCACGATCGTGGTGCTGCTCGTTGCCGGCGAAGTGTCGGCGCGGGTGATCTACCCACAGGCCGATGCGAGCGAGCCTTGTGAGTATCCAACCTCCACCGGCTTTCGCTACCGGCCGATGTGCACGTCCCACAGCAAGGTGTGGGAGGGTCCCTGGGTCACGCAGCACTTCAACGCCTGCGGCTATCGTGCCGCGGAGTCGTGCGCCCCGCGACCGGCAGGTTCATTGCGCGTTGTCGTCGTCGGGTCCTCCACGGCGCGCGGCGCGTTGGTGAACTACGACGAATCGTTCGCCGCCCGAGCCTCGGGGGTATTGTCGAAGCAATGCGGGGGAGTGGTTGATTTTCAGAATCTGGGCAGCGAACCGAGCGACGTCGATCGTATCGATCTGCGGATGCAGGAGGCTCTGGCGCTGAAGCCGTCCGCCATTGTCATGACGATCGGGCCGTTCGACTTGATACATCTGAAAGACCCGCCGCCGACCCCAGGGCGCGAGGCCCCTCCGGAACGCTTCAACCTGCGTACCGCGGTGAGCATGCTGCGGGAGAGCCGCCTGTTCCTGCTGATGCAGTATCATCTCTACACCGATCCGTCATTCCAGATCAGGGGGTTTCTGTTGAACGACGATCCGGCGGATTACGTTCGCCGGCCGCTGAGTGCGGCGTGGCAGCGGCGGGTGTCCGATCTTGGTGACCTGCTGGGCCGAATCACTGTTCGGACCGAACCGGAGCATGTCCCCTTGCTGCTATTCTATCTCCCCGAACGGGCGCAGGTTGCGCTGGCTCGTTTGCCATCCGACCCGCCGGGCGTCGATCCGTTCGTTCTGGGTTCGGCACTGGATGCGGAGGCGGGGCGGTTCGGCGTGCGGTTCTTCGATGCGACCAAGGCTTTCGCCACGGCAGCAGATTTTCAGTCGTTGTTCTACCTTACGGACGGACATCCGAAGGAGGGGGGTCACGCGGCCCTGGCGGGGGTGGTCGAGCAAGGGTTACTGTCGGAGCCGGCGTTTGCCGTCTGCCGGCGGGCCAGCCCGAAATGACAGTGCCGTCCTGGCAATTCCTGATCTTCGTCCTGGTTGGCGCGGCCGTGTTCAATGCTTCGTCGGCACGATGGTGGCGAGATGGCGTGTGGCTGGTGCTGAACCTGGCATTTGTCTGGAGCCTGTCGCAGGGGATCATGCCGCTGTTGCCGCTGGCGGGTTTTCTGGCGCTGGGCTATCTCGGTGTGGAGGCAGCTCGGCGGGGGTGGGCGCCACGGCTCGCGGTCGTTCTGGTGCTGGCGGTATTTGTCTGGTTGAAGCGCTACAGTTTCATTCCGGGACCGTTGCTGTTGCCTGCGGGTGCGATGTTGATCGGTATGTCCTACATCTTCTTCCGGGTCATGCACCTGGTCATCGATGCGGGGCAGGGGGAAACCGGGCGGATCAGGGTCGTGCGGTATTTGAATTTCACGCTGAATTTTCCGGCGTTTATCTCGGGGCCGATCCAGCGGCGAGAGGACTACGAGGCGAATGGGTCGCTGCCCTTGGGCCTGCCGGATATCGGGCTGGCAGCCTGGCGCATGCTGCTGGGCGCGTTCAAGGTGCTGATCCTGTCCGACGCACTGCACGCATGGCAGGTCGATACGATCGCGGCGTTGACGCCAGACCTGCCGCTGGGCCAGCGTGTGTTGACCGGGGCGTTGGTCGTCGTGCTGTATCCGCTGTTCCTGTATGCGAATTTCTCGGGATACACGGATTTTGTCATTGGGGCGGCCAGACTGTTTCGGTTGGGGCTGCCGGAGAATTTCGACCGGCCGTTCGGCGCCGTGAACTTCATCGAATTCTGGAGCCGGTGGCATATCTCGCTATCGCAATGGCTGCGCAGCTATGTGTTCAATCCTTTGCTGATGGGGTGGATGCGGCGGTATCGGTCAGCCCGATCGAAACAGTATCCGGCTGTCGTGGCTTTCTTCGTTACTTTCTTCCTGGTCGGGGCATGGCATGGGCAGACCTCGGAGTTTTTGTTCTTCGGGCTGCTCCAGGGCGGCGGCGTTGCGGGAAACCGGTTGTATCAAGTGGGGATGACGCGGCGGCTGACGCCGGCGGGGTATGGGGCGCTGTCTGCGAACCCGCTATATCGAGCGGTGTCGCGAGGGCTTACGTTCACCTGGTTCGCGTTCACCCTGCTGTGGTTCTGGGCGCGCTGGCCGCAGATCGGTGGACTGGCGCACACCCTAGGAGTGGGTGGATCGGTAGCAGCGATCGTCGGGACGATTTGTGGCGCGAGCATGCTGCTGGCAGTGCCGGATCTATTCGGTGTATCGGCTGAGATGGCCGGTGCAGCGCTACGTTCCCGGTATGCGCGCACGGCGTTTGCGTCGGCGATGGTTCTGGCGATGGCGATTGGCGTGCTGGTGTTGCACCTGTCCTCGCCGGAGATCGTCTACAAGCAGTTCTGATCGCGCTTGGGGAGCTGGGTTCCATGCGCTTGCCTCTATCCACGTCCCTTGCGCGCGATAAACTCCGGGAACGCATCCTCCGCCCTTGCCCCGCGCATTACGTGCGTCGTGTAGTCCTTCTCTGCTGCCCATTGCGCATCCAGGTTCTCACCGAGCTGCTGCAGCAGTAACGACTTGATGCCGGTCACTGCGCCGAGATGGTTCCCGGCGATCATCTTCGCCAGCCACATCGTCTTCGTCCGCAGGTCGGCGCGCGGTACCAAATGGTTCAGCAGGCCGATACGATATGCCTCTTCCGCCTCGACGACGCGGGCGGTGAACAGCAGTTCCTTCGCCATCGGCCAGCCCACCTGATTGGGCAGCGTCCAGGTGCTGTTGATCCGCCCATACGCCGCGGCCAGGAAGCGGAACCTGGTGCCTTCGCAACCCACCCGCATGTCCAGGGAAGACGACAGCACTGCCGCCCCGCCGTACGCCAGCCCGTTCATCATCCCGATGGTCGGCTTGCGGCTTGCGCTGATGTCGTAGCCGCGCCTGGGGTCGCTCATCGCGTCGAGCTGTTCCGGGGTGTAGCGCCGGTCGTCCTCGCGCTGCTCGTGGATGTCCCCACCGGCGGAGAACGCCCGCTCTCCCGCGCCGGTGATGACGATGCAGCCAATGTCGTCGTCCGCGTCCAGCGCCTTCATCGCGGCCGCCAACTCGGTCATCAGCTTCCGGTTCATGGCATTCAGCACGTCCGGCCGGTTGAGCGTGATGATGCCGACGCCGTCCTGACGGTCGAGCAGGATGTGTTCGTAGGTCATGTTGCGGTCCCTCCGGGAAGAAGGGTGACACAGAGGCTTGATCGCGTCGATTGCGTGGAAGTTTACGCCTCGCGAAAGTTGATGAACTCAGCATCCTCGAACTGGTCGGCCGATTCCCGCACCGTCGGCCAACGATCTGGATCGTCGTTTTCCTCGACGCCATCCGGATCGATCGGCGGCAGCGGGACATCCTGCCGGTCGAAATGCAGCTTGTCCTTGATCTCCTGCAGCTTGACTTGCTGCTTGTCGCTAAGCCATACGGGTGGATTATACGTTAGATGTTTGATACTATTGAGGAAATTCTCTTCCCACCAACTGTTGTGACCATCACCGAGGCCCCAGGAGACAAAATCCCGAAGCGATATCAAAGCATCACGGTTCAGCGGAGGACGAGGCACGAAGGAGCCCGGAGCCTTCTTCGCCGCCTTCCGCGTCCTGGCTTTTGGATTCCGCTTCTCCGGCTCGCTACCCGACATCAGCTTTTCCGATTCGTTGCGTGGCATCAGCGATGTTATATACTTTCGCCGGCCTTTACGCACAGCGTTTGCGGATACTTATCCACAGATTTGTAAACCAATGATCTTCCGATCTCGCCGCGCCAGGCCTAGCCGCCATCCGGCACGCCCGCCGCTCACGCGCAAACCTTACAAACCGGTTCCAAGGTCGATGCCTTTGGGGTGGGTCCTGGTCCGTGCCCTGGCCTTACTTGCTCAACCCGATCGCCGTGGCAGTTGCACCTTGTGTCGAAGCCCCTCAATCTCTCCCCAACCAGAAAGGAGTTGTCCGACATGTGGGAAAAACGTCAGCTCGGCCGCACCAAGCTGCAGGTCACCACCTTGGGTCTGGGCACCGCCACCATGGGCGGCAGCCGCATCCCGATCACTCAAACCGAGGGGCAGGCGATCGTTACCGCTGCCTGGGACGCCGGCGTTCGCTACGTCG
>JAQGHW010000235.1 GCA_028291505.1 Rhodopila sp.
CTGGCGCAGGGCCAGCGGCAGTCCGGCGGACACCTCACCCAGTCCCCCGGCCTTGGCGAGACCGGCGACCTCGCTGGTGACGAAGAGCGCTTTGATAGCTGACACCGGACCCCCGACCTTCAGGGCAAACGGCCCATTCGCACGTATTGATCGTGGCTTACGGGGTCAGCGGGGAGGGCCCGATGTCACAGAAGCCGCATGGCAGAGATCGGATTTGTTTCCGATAGCCCCAATGCAAACTTCCGTTATCATGATGTCATGAGACGGACAGATTCGGAAACGGATCGGGTGCCCCAGCCATTCGTCGCTCGTACACCAATGCCGCGGCGGCGGGACAGACCTATTTAGCGGGTGACCGCGCCACCGACCGCGCCGACGCCGCCGCCGATCAGGGCGCCGGTCGCCGGCCGGCCGCCGGTCAGCGCTGACACGCCGGCACCCGCACCGGCTCCGATCAAGCCGCCGGTTACCGCTCTTGTGCCGGGGTCTTCTCCACAGGCCGCGACACCGAGTGCCACGGAGAGCAGCAGGGCGATCGTTGAAGCACGCATATCATCCTCCGATGTTCGGCCGGTAATGTTTCGGCCGGTTGATGTTTTCCACTGAAGCTTTTGATTTTTTGGCGAAAAATCGGCATTTTCGCGGCAGGCGATCAAACGATTGTCAACCAGCCCTTGTGAACCCGGCACGCGGGAGGTAAGCCCACCCCCTTTCCGTCTGCCCCAGCCCTCCCACCCGTTTCACCCCACCCCGGTCTTCCGGCCGGCCACCGCGATCCCTGCGCGCTCCCCTTCGGCCATCACGACAAAGGTTCCCTGGATGTTCACCCGCTTGCTCGGCTTTATGTCAGCCGACATGGCCATCGATCTCGGCACTGCCAACACGCTCGTCTACGTCAAGGGCCGGGGCATCGTCCTTGCGGAACCAAGTGTCGTCGCCATCGCCGATGTGCGCGGCAAGAAGCAGGTGGTCGCGGTCGGTGAGGAAGCCAAGCAAATGCTGGGGCGCACGCCCGGTTACATCACCGCGAGCAGGCCGCTACGCGATGGCGTGATTGCCGATTTCGAAGTCGCCGAAGAGATGATCAAGCATTTCATCCGCAAGGTGCATAATCGGCGCGGCTTCGCCTCGCCGCTGATCATCGTGTGCGTTCCATCTGGTTCGACCGCGGTAGAACGCCGAGCGATCCAGGAAAGCGCGGAAAGCGCGGGCGCACGGCGGGTCCAGTTGATCGAGGAGCCGATGGCCGCGGCGATCGGTGCCGGGCTGCCAGTGACGGAACCGTCGGGCAGCATGGTCGTCGATATCGGTGGCGGCACGACCGAGGTCGCGGTCATCTCGTTGGGCGGCATCGTCTATTCGCGCAGCGTGCGGGTAGGCGGCGACAAGATGGACGAAGCGATCATCAGCTACATCCGCCGCCACCATAACCTGCTGATCGGCGAGTCCTCGGCCGAACGCATCAAGATGGATGTCGGCGCCGCCGCGATGCTGGACCCGCGCGATCCCGGGCCGTATCGCGAAGTGCGTGGCCGCGACCTGATGAACGGCGTGCCCCGCGAAATCCTGGTCAGCCAGCGGGAGATCTCGGACAGCCTGGCGGAACCGGTCTCCTCCATCGTCGAAGCGGTCAAGGTAGCGCTGGAGAACACCCCTCCGGAACTTGCCGCGGATATCGTGGACAAGGGCATCGTGCTGACCGGGGGCGGCGCGTTGCTGCATCGCCTCGACCAGGTGCTGCGGGATGCGACTGGCCTTGCCGTCGCGGTGGCGGAAAATCCGCTGCAATGTGTGGCTTTGGGGACCGGACGCGCACTTGAGGAGAGAAAGCGTTTGAGTAACGTGCTGACAAGCATGTATTAGTCCGGCCGGCGTCGTATACCTGTCCATGGTTCGGCTGGTCCGACCGTGGCTGGCGTGCGTGCGGGAATACTGGCTGATGGTCCCCCGACCATATCGGGGAGGGCCAAGACGATGGTGGCAAACCGGATGGCCGACGCTCCCAACAGGGTCCCCGCATGATCCGGCTGTCGATCCAGGCACGCCAGGCTCTGGCACGGCTGACCTTGCCAGTGCTGATCATCGCCTCGTTCGGCCTTATGCTGCTCGGCAAGGCGGATGCACTGTTGGCGGAACGGGCACGCAGCACCCTTGCCGACGGGCTGGCGCCGATCTACGCCGTGCTCTCGGCCCCGCTCGGGCGGATCCATGCCGCGATCACCGAGACCGTTGCCCTCTGGGACATGCGCGAAGAAAATGATCGTCTGCGGGTGGAGAACGAGAAGCTGCGGCGCTGGCAGACGATCGCGCTGGCGCTGGACTCGGAGAATCAGCGGCTGAAGGCCAGCTTGCGCTGGATCCCCGATCCTGACGCGTCATTCGTGACGGCGCGGGTCGTCGCGGATGCCGGCGGAGTCTATGCCAAGGCGGTACTGCTGTCGGTCGGTCCGAACCACGGCATCCGCAAGGGTGAAATCGCGGTGGACGAGCGCGGGTTGGTTGGTCGCATCACCGAAGTGGGCGCGCGGACCGCGCGGGTGCTGCTGATCACCGACCTCAACAGCCGGATACCGGTGATGCTGGAAACCTCCCGCGTGCATGCCATCCTGGTGGGAACCAACGGATTGCGGCCGCGGCTGCTGTACTGGCCGGAGGGGACCGCGCCGAAGGAAGGCGAGCGGATCGTCACCAGCGCCGAGGCGAACGCGTTCCCCGCGAACCTGCCGGTGGGCACAGTGCACTTCAACGGCAATGGCGCGCCGGAAGTGGAACCCGCCGCGATGTTGCAGAAGCTGGAGGTGGTGCGGATCTTCGATTATGGCCTGACGGGTGTCACCCCGCCGGAACGGCCGACTCCGGGTCGCCACTGATGGGCTGGCAACAAATGGCCTGGCACTAATGGCGCACATCGATCAGCGTCCGGGCATCCGGCCGCGGGCCAGTCTGGGCCGGCGTCTCGATATCCTGGCCCGGTGCAGCTTCCCGGTCTGTATCACCATCCTGCTGATGCTGCTTACCCAGACGCCGTTGAATATTCCCGGGCAGGCGGCGCTGCTGCCGGCCGTCGCGCTGTGCTGTGTCTGGTTCTGGTCGGTGTTCCGGCCTGACGCGCTGGCGCCCCCTGTCGTGTTCCTGATCGGTATTCTGCTGGATCTGCTGGGGTATCTGCCGTTGGGTGTCGGTGTGTTCACGCTGCTGGCCGTCCATGGCGTCGCCCTGAGCATGCGCCGGTCATTGTCGCGCCGCGGCTTCGCCTGGATCTGGATCGTCTTCGCCGGCGTGGCTGCCGCGGCGTCACTGTTGATCTGGCTGACGGTGATGCTGCTGACGTTGCGTCTGCTTTCGCCCGATCCGGCGATCTTCGTCGCGATCTTGAGCGTTTCGATCTACCCGGTGCTGGCCATACCGTTCGCTGGCGCGCACCGATCCATCGCCGACCCGGGCCGGGCGTGACCATGAAACTGGTGGGCGATGAAACTGGTGGGCGATGAAACTGGTTGGGCCATGAAACGAGCGGGGCCATGAAACGCGACGTGGAGCGGACTGGCATTTTCACTCGGCGGGCGCTGCTGCTGATGGGTGGCCAGTTCGCCGTCTTGGGCATGCTGGGGGCCCGGCTGTACCAGGTGCAGGTGCGGGACGGCGCGCGCTACACGACGCTGGCGGATGAGAACCGCATCAGCGCGCGGATGATCGCGCCGCCGCGCGGACGGATCCTCGATCGGTTCGGCGTTGTGGTTGCGGGCAGCAGCACCAACTGGCGCGCCGTTCTGGTCGCCGAACAGGCTGACAGTGTGCCGGCGACGCTGGATGCGTTCTCGGCGCTGCTGCCGCTCAGCGAATACGAGCGGGCGCGCATCGATCGAGATTTGCACCGTAATCGCAAATTCATTCCCGTGCTGATCCGCGAATTCCTGACCTGGGACGAAATGGCGGCGATCGAGGTCAACGCGCCGGATCTGCCGGGCATCGTGGTCGATGCGGGCACCAGCCGAAATTATCCCTTCGGCGCGAAACTGGCCCACCTTGTGGGGTACGTCGCGCCACCGAACGAGGCGGATGTAGCCGACGATCCGCTGCTAGGTCTGCCGGGCCTGCGGATCGGGCGGGCGGGGATGGAGAAATTCCACGACCTGGGGCTGCGCGGACGGGCCGGTTCGGTGCAGTTGGAGGTCAACGCGGTCGGGCGGGTGATCCGCGAACTGGACCGGCAGGAGGGCGTCCCGGGCGAGGATGTCGGCCTCACGCTTGATGCCGGATTGCAGCAGTCGGTGCTGAACACCCTGGGCGATGAGAGTGCCAGCGCGGTGGTGATGGATTGCCGCAACGGCGAGGTGCTGGCGATGGCCACCAACCCGTCGTTCGACCCGTCGGTGTTCAACTCCGGCGTCTCCCAGGCGCAATGGCTGCAATGGACAAACGATCGTCGCACGCCACTGATCAACAAGGCGACGTCGGGCCTCTATGCGCCGGGTTCGACCTTCAAGATGGCGGTGGCGCTCGCGGGGCTGGAATCGAAGGCGATCACACCGAGCGATCGGATCGGGTGCCCGGGTTATCTTGATTTGGGGGACACGCGGTTTCACTGCTGGCGCAAGGGCGGGCACGGGATGCTCGATCTGCGCGGCGGCCTCAAGAACAGTTGCGACGTGTTTTTCTACGAGGTGGCGCGGCGGACCGGCATCGATCACATCGCCGCCATGGCGAACCGGCTGGGCCTTGGTGTCGAGCTGGAACTGGATCTGCCTGGCCAACGTCCTGGGCTGATCCCGACGCGGGAGTGGCGGATCAGCAAGGGCCATGCCTGGAACATCGGCGATACCGTCGTCAGCGGCATTGGCCAGGGATTTATCCAGGTGACGCCGCTGCAGCTGGCGACCTACGCCTCGCGTATTGCCAGCGGCCGTCTGGTGCAGCCGCATCTGACCCGCACGCTGAACGATGTGATGCAGCCCGGTTCGGAGTCGGATGACTGGCCGGTACTGGGTATGACGGACAAGCTGCTGCAGAACGTGCGCGAAGGCATGTGGGCGGTGGTGAACGAGCCGGGTGGCACAGCGCCGCTGGGTCGGCTGGCCGATCCCGGGACGCAGTTGGCCGGAAAGACCGGTTCGGCGCAGGTGCGGCGGGTGTCGCGGGAACTGCGGGAAAGCGGACACTTCGACAGCGAGAAGCTGCCCTGGGAATATCGCCCGCACGCGCTCTTTGTCGCCTATGCGCCGTATGATGCACCCCGGTACGCGCTGTCGGTGGTGATCGAGCATGGCAACGCAGGTGCGGCCGCCGCGGCACCGATGGCGCGCGACATTATGACCGAGGTCCTGCGGCGCGATCCGGCGAACCGTACGCAGGCTCCGCCGGCACAGGTCGCGGAGGCTCGCCGATGATGGATCGGCGGATGTGGCGTGAGCCTTCGTTCGACCTGATGGGCAAGGTGCTCCAGGTCAACTGGTTGTATGTGCTGCTGCTGTGCTGCCTGGCCGGGGTTGGCTATATCGCGCTGTACAGCGCCGCAGGTGGCGCGCCGGAGCCCTATGCAACCCGGCATGCGGTGCGGTTCGGAATCGGTTTGGTCATCATGCTGGCGATCGGGTTGGTCGACATCAGGGTGATCGCGAAAGTTGCCTGGCCGGCATGGTTGGGGGGTGTCGTGCTGCTGGTGCTGGTGCTGCGCATGGGGCATGTCGGCAAGGGGGCGCAACGCTGGCTGGAATTCGGCAGCCTGCAGATACAGCCGTCGGAGCTGATGAAGCTGGCTCTGGTGCTGGCGCTGGCCTCATGGTTCCACCGAGCGTCATGGGAGCGGATGGGGAACCCGCTGTTTTTGATCCCGCCGTTGGTCGCCGTGTTGATCCCGGTCGGGTTGATCCTGAAGGAGCCGAACCTCGGCACCGCGGCGATCACCGCAATGCTGGGGGCGGCCATCTTCTTCGCCGCCGGGGTACGCTGGTGGAAGTTCCTGCTGATCGCGCTGCCGGTCCCGTTGCTCGGACAATTCGCTTACGCGCACATGCACGATTATCAGCGCGCGCGTATCGACACGTTCCTGCATCCCGAGAGCGATCCGCTGGGAGCCGGCTACAACATCATCCAGTCGAAAATCGCGCTGGGGTCAGGTGGTATGTGGGGCAAGGGGTTCCTGCAGGGCACCCAGGGTCATCTGGACTTTTTGCCGGAAAAGCAGACCGACTTCATCTTCACCATGATCGGCGAGGAATTCGGCTTCGTCGGCGGCCTTGCGGTGATGGTGCTGTTGGGACTGATCATCATCGGTGGGATGCTGATCGCGTTGCGCTGCCGCCACCAGTTTGGCCGGCTGGTCGCGCTTGGTATCTCGTGCAACTTCTTCCTTTACGTGTTCGTCAATATAGCGATGGTGATGGGCGTCATTCCGGTCGGCGGTGTCCCGCTGCCGCTGGTGTCGCATGGCGGGTCGGCGATGCTGACCGTGATGGTCGGGTTCGGCGTGCTGATGTCGGTGCATGTGCATCGCGATGTGGAGTTCGCGGCGGTGCACGACGATCGTTGATCACCACTGATTGGAGATCGAGATGACCATCAACCGCGCCGACCTGGCTTCCTGAGCCCGATCATCCCCAACGGCGTAGCCCCGCCACCCGAGCCGAACGGACCACGAACCATACCCAAACCAGTTGCGGCAGTAGCGTGATGAACGGCACCTCAGGCTTGAACGCCGACGGCACAGCGATGAACAGCAGGCAGGAGAGGCCGCCGAAAATCGCAAAGCCCCAATGCACCAGCGTCACGGTGACGGCGGACATGCCTGATCGTTGGGCGATCTGGTACAGGTGGCCTCGGTGCGGCTGGGTGATGGCCTCGCCTTGCAGCCCGCGGCGCACCAGGGTGAACGCGACGTCGAACAGCACGCCGGACAGCAGCATCGGCATCAGCAGGAACGATAGTTCCACCCCGTCGAAGCGGCTGGCGACGACAGCGAGCACCGCCAGCATGAACCCGCAGAATTGGCTTCCCACGTCACCCATGAAGATGCGGGCTTTCGGGAAATTGAACGGCAAGAACCCCGCAAGTCCGGCCGCCAGGAGGCCTGCCGCAGCATAAGCGAACCAGCCGCCGTGCTGTTCGGCGATGAACACGATGAAGAGGCACGCGATCAATGCCACGCCGCTGGCCAGTCCGTTCAGGCCATCAATGAAGTTCATCGCGTTGGTGGTGAACAGCACCCAGGCCAGTGTCGCCGCGATCCCGGCCCAGGCGAGCGGTACGGCCCCGAGATAGGGAATGCGGAAATCGGTCACGTACAGGCCGCTCGACACCGCGACCAGCGCAGCCAGCACCTGGGCTCCCAGTTTGACGATGGACGGCCAGTCGAAGATGTCGTCGAGGAAGGCGACGATGGCAATCGCCACGGAGGCCTCGATGACGCCCAGGAAATACGGATTTGCCAGGCGGGAGAATTCGGCGAAGCGGTAGAGGACGGCGATGCCGACCAGGAAGGTGACGACGATGCCGACGCCGCCGCCTTTGGGGGTCGGCCGGTCATGCGCCTTGCGAGCCGCCGGCGTATCCATCACGCGGGCGGAGATCATCAAGCGGACGGTGGTGACGGACAGCAGTACCAGGAGCGCGGCGAGGCCCAGGTGACGGAGGAAGGCGGCAAGCGTCATTCAGCGGTCTCGCAGGTGGCGGACGGATCGTCTATCGCTTCGAACCCGGTCCGGCCAGCCCTTGGCGGGGTCACTTTCGGGACGGAGCGCTCACGCCAGCGCCAGGACCGCGAAGCTGCACAGCCAGTGCTCGCCCATGTATTCGCCGCTGACGTGCGGCAGGCTGGCGTCGATGTGGGCCTGGGCCGTGCGCCGGATTGCCTCCGGGTCGGGGGTAAAGTCCGCCAGCGCGCGCCAGCACCATGCCCGGCTCAGGTTCAGGCCGTCCAGATGGGCGATCTTGCCGTCGCTGCGGTCGCTGACAGTGACGGGGGTGAACAGCGTGGCTGGCAGGAACTGACCGACGCGGGGCAGGAAGCCGGCGAACCAAGGTCGGAATTCGGCATCGGGGAGGGCGGCGCGCATGCATTCCGCCTCGATCAGCGCGGACGAGAGGAACTCGTCGCCACTTGGCTCCCACGCCTGGCAGTCGCTGTCGCCAGCGTACCAACGACGCGCCGTATCCGTTAACAAGCCGCGTAAGGCCTCGTCTTGGTACTCAAGCGCCAGGCGGATCGCGAAGGCCGTGTTGCTGTGGACTCCGGCTCGGGTCGGGTAGGTGGCGAGCGGCAGGAACGCGGTGAACCGTGCGGCGAAGACACGGGCCAGCGGTTCGATCGTCGCTGACCAGGTTCGACCCTCCGGCGTCTCGTGCAACGCCAATTCCGCGGCCAGCTTGAGCAGCCAGGCCCAGCCGTACGGCCGCTCGAATCCAAGTGTCGAGGGTCTGGCGAGGTATGCGCACTCGGCGGCGACGCGGTCGGAAATTAGGTGGGTGTCGAATAGGGCGCGGATCGCAGCGGCGTTCGGCATAGTGGGGAAGCGCCGGTAGAGATTTGCCAGCATCCAGTATCCGTGGACGCAGGAATGCCAGTCGAAGCTGCCGTAGAAGACTGGGTGCAGGTCTTTGGGGCCTCCGGCGTCGCCCGGCCCGCCCAGCACGTGGTCCAACTTGTTGGGGTACTCGCGGGTGACGTGCCCCAGGGCGATCGCGGCGAACGCATTGGCGAGATCGAGGGTCATCAGCTGCGGGCCAGGATATACATCAGGATAATATTTCCATTATGGCGTTCGGCACGACGTTGAAGTCGCAGCGGTTGGGATGACCAGCGCGCCGTCGAAGCCGCTCAACAGACCCCACACGAGGACGACCACAAAGCGGCCGCCGCACCGATGCACGAGCAAGATAGTCCGGCGCGCCACGTCAGGCCAGTCGGCGCGTTGCACCAAGGCAAGCCGGTTGCCGCATCAGGTCAATCGATGCCGACGCGGCGGTGCGGGGCAAGGTAGCGATGACCGCGAATGTCCGATGCACGATATTTTCTGGCAGGACATCCTTGTTCGGCCACGCCTATTTTGGCGGCAGTCAGCAGGACCAACCAGGAGCCAATCGCCATGAGCGTGCTTCGCGATCCCAAACTTGAGCGCTTATTGACCGAACTGCATGGCAGGAGCGATGCGCAGGTCGCGGCAATGCAAGCTTTTGCGGCGGCGGACGGGCAGCCGCCTGCAGCGGACGAGATCAAGGCGTTTCGCAGCGACAAGTTCGTGGCGCTCGACCGTGACAAGGCGGAATTCTGCTATCAGCTCTGCCGAGCGACGGATGCCCGCCGGATCGTCGAGGCTGGCACGTCCTATGGGGTTTCGACGCTCTATCTTGCAGCCGCGGTGCGCGACAATGTTCGTGCCCGTGGCGGTGACGGCGTGGTGATCGGCACCGAATACGAACCGGCGAAGGCCTCCGCGGCAAGGACACATTTCGAGGCGGCGGGATTGAGCCGTTTCATCGATTTGCGCGAGGGCGATCTGCGTGAAACGCTAAAGCCGGTAGAGGGGCCGGTGGATTTCATGCTGGTGGACATCTGGGTCGCCATGGCGCGGCCGGCGCTGGAACTGGTTGCTCCGCACCTGAAAGCCGGCGCGATCGTTGTCTGCGACAACACGGACGTGCACCGCGACGACTATGCGGATTATTTGGCGTTCATTGGCAACCCGGCCAATGGGTTCCGGACGATGACGCTGCCGTTCGCCGGCGGTCTGGAGTTATCGGTGCGCTGCTAGAGCATGATCGCGCTGGGCGGCAGCGTTTCGTTGGCGTCAGCCAAGCTGACGAAACGCGAGGGGAACGTCCGTCGTCCGCAGGACGCGCTGTTCGCACGAAGCGCGTGAATCATGCGATCAAACAAAGGGATCAATGGGGTTGTTTTCTGGTCGACGCGGCCCGGATCCGGATACCTCCCGGGCCGCGCTCAACCAGGACGAGTGCTCAATCGCGGTAGATGGGTGCCCCTGACGGCGAGCTGGTCAGTCCGCCATCGACGACAATTTCGGTCCCTTGGATGTTCGTGGCATCGTCGGACGCAAGAAATAGAATGGTGTTGGCGATTTCCTCGACCTCGCTGATCCGCCCGGTCGGGACGGCCCGCACCATCTGCGGCTCCAGCTTTGCTAGCCCGTCCGGACCGCGCCCGAAGCGGGACCAGATCGGCGTGCGAGTCGCGCCGGGGACCACCACGTTGACGCGAACGCCAGCGAGCGACAGCTCTGACGCCAGCACCCGGCTCATGGCTCGTATGGCCCCCTTGCTGGCGGCGTAGGCGGCGTAACCCGGCGCCCCCAGCACGGCGTGGACCGAACCGATCAGGATCACCGATGCGCCCTTGCGCAAATAAGGCGCCGCGGCCTGGACGGTCAGGAACACCCCGGTGACGTTGGTGGTCATGATCCGCTCGAACTGCTCCGCGGTGGTGCCTCCAACAGGGGTACTTCCAGCTATGCCGGCGTTTGCCACGACGATGTCGAGATGGCCGAAACCCTCAGCAGCGGAACGGATCGCCGCCTCGGTGGCGCCGGGGTCCAGCAGGTCGGCGCGGAAAGCAACGGCGTCAGGGCCCAGGCTGCTGACGGCCTGGTCGAGCGTGGCTTGGTCGCGGCCGGTGATCGCCACCCTGGCGCCCTGTTCGAGGAAAACGCGCGCGGTCGCCAGTCCAATGCCGCTGTTGCCACCGGTGATGAGCGCCGTCTTGCCGCTGAGTCGCATGTTGGTCTCCTAAAGGTTGCATTATGATAGTCAGATGGCGAGATGAATGCATAATGCAAGTCTACCATGTGCCGTTGCCGTGCTCCCCGGCTTGACAGGGTTTGACCGAGACGGGCGCCTGCATGGTCGCTGGAGCATGATCGCGCTGAGCGGAACGTTCGTAGCGTGTGAATCATGCGATCAAACAAGGAGCTAGAGCGCTTTCGCCCTGCGCAGTCAGGGTGAAAGTGCTCTAGGTTCGTCCCGGACTTCTTGGAGAAAGCGACGTGGACCTGAACGCATCCGCCAGCGCGAGACCGCTTCCGATTCCGGCCCCCGAGACCGGCGTGACACCGGCGCTTCTGTTCGAGCGTGCCATCGCCCTGCGTAGGGTGCTGCGGGAGCAGCAGGATGAGGCGGATGAGCGCGGCACCTACTCGGTCGATGTGCATGAGGCATTTCTGAAAGCGGGCTTCTACCGGGTCACGCAGCCGGCGCTGTTCGGCGGGTATGAGTTCGACCTGGGCACCAACTACCGCCTGATCGTCGAGATTTCCCGCGGCCACCCCGCCGCCGGTTGGTGCCTGTCGCTCGGTGGGTCACACGCCTATGTCGTCGGGTCGCACTGGCCGGAGCAGGCCCAGAGGGAGCTGTTCGGTTCGGACGGACACTTCATCGCGCCGCATCGGCCGGCGATAATGGGGACGCTGAAGCCTGCGAATGGCGGGTACATCCTGAACGGGCAATGGAATTACTGTTCGGGGATCCCGTACGCGACTCACCTGCTGTGTGGCGCGATGTTGGACGGCGAGGGTGGCGCTCGGCAGGTCGTGGTGCCGCGCGCCGCATTCGAGGTGCTTGACGATTGGGGCGGAGATCGCACGCTGGGCATGCGGGCCAGCGGTTCCAACAGCGCTCGGGTGCGCAATGCGTTTGTTCCGGAGCACATGGTGGTGCAGCTCGACTGGCTGGGCGCCAGGCCGGACGGGATGGAGAACGGCACGGCGGGGACGCGGCTGCACGGCAACCCGATGTACCTC
>JAQGHW010000284.1 GCA_028291505.1 Rhodopila sp.
CGGGCAACGAAAGGGGAAGGTATCAAGCAGCTGGCCTGTGTTTTGCATCGGTTCTCGCGGTTTTGGCGGCAGTGCGGCGTCGATGCCGAATTTCCAGTCAGTCAGCGATCGAAAGTCGAGACACGGAACCTAGATGACAAAGCCACGCGGTCTTCTTTTGGTGAAATCCGGCGGTGACGGTGCGGTGCCGGAATGGCAGGCGGGTTTTCGCGAGTTCGCCCCCGAGCTGCTTGTACGAGGTTGGAACGACACCTCCGTCGATCCGGGCGACGTGAACTATGTGCTGGTCTGGGAACCGGAACCTGGCCGCATCGCGGGCTATCGTAACCTGCGCGTGATCTGCAGCAGCGCCGCCGGCGTGGAGCATATCGTGCGCGATCCGACCCTGCCGCCCCATTTGCCGATCCTGCGGATGGTCAGTCAGGAGACGTCGCAGACACTTGGCGAATATGTCTGCCTGGCGGCGCTGTCGATCCTGCGCGATTTTCCCAGGATGATCGCCGCCCAGGCCGAACGCCGCTGGGATCCCTACGAGCCGCCACACACCGCGTTGGACAAGCGGGTCGGGATCATGGGAATCGGTACGATCGGCCAAGTTGCCGCGCGCATGCTCGGCGGCCTCGGTTTCAAGCTTTCCGGTTGGGCACGCACCCGGAAATCCATAGACGGCGTCACCATGTTTTCCGGCGATGACGAACTCGAGTCGTTCCTTTCAGGCTGTGACATCCTGGTCAATCTGCTGCCCGACACACCCGAAACGCGGGGCATATTGGATGTTCGGCGGCTTGCCCAGCTGCCGCATGGCGCGGGAGTCGTGAACGCCGGGCGAGGCACCGCGATCATACTGCCGGACCTTGTCGCCGCCCTCGACTCCGGGCAGATCGGCGCCGCGGTGCTGGACGTGTTCGAGCAGGAACCACTGCCAGCCGAGAGTCCGATCTGGCGGCATCCAAACGTCACGGTGACGGCGCATCTTGCCGGTTATGCATCGCGGCGAGCTCGCGCGGCTGCAGTGGTCGCCGCCTTGGAGGCGCTGGAGCGGGGTGAGACAGTGCGACATCTCTATGATCGCGTCCGCGGATACTAGAGCATTGTCTTCACGAGCAACTTCATCAGCCGGACTGTTCCAGTCAGGCTGATGTTGCTCTAACCGACGCGCGTGAGAGGGCAGGCGCCGGCGACCCGAGGCCGCGTGTTCCATTTCAGCAGGCACGATGCTTGCATTCCCGAACGAGGTAAACCTGTGGAGGCGATTGCGGCGTGACGAGCCAGCGACAGATGCGCTTGGGTCTTTCCATGCGCTATCACGGCTATCATCTGGGTGCCTGGCGGCATCCCGAAGTGCCGGAGGCCGGAACCCTCGACTATCGGTATTTCCTCAACACCGCGCTGATGGCGGAGCGCGCCAAATTCGACATGGTCTTCTTCGCCGATGGCGTCGGCATCCGCGTCCGCGACGAACCCGAGGGCTCCCTCTGCCGGTCACCGCAGACCGTCGAACTGGAACCGCTGACCCTGCTGTCGGCCATCGCGACCCACACCCGGAACATCGGCCTCGTGGCGACGGCCTCCACGACCTACAACGAACCGTATCATATCGCCCGCAAATATGCCTCGCTGGATCATATCAGCGGCGGTCGCGCGGGATGGAATATCGTCACCTCCTGGTCTGACGAGGAAGCGCGCAACTTCGGGCGGGACAAGCATCTGGACTACGACACCCGTTACGAACGCGCCGCGGAGTTCGTCCAGGTCGTGACGGGTCTGTGGGCAAGCTGGGAAGATGATGCGCTGGTACGGGACAAGGCTTCCGGCCTGTATTTCGACCCCGCGAAACTGCATGTGCTCGATCACAAAGGGAAGCATTTCTCGGTCCGCGGCCCGCTGAGTTCCGCGCCGACGCCGCAGGGCCGTCCCATCCTGGTGCAGGCCGGCGCGGCGGACCAGGGGCAGGAAATCGCCGGCGCCTATGCCGATGTCGTCTATTCGATGGCGTTCGATCTGGGCGCGGCGCAGGCCTACTACGCATCGATAAAAAACCGGGCGATCAAGTATGGGCGGTCGCCCGATGCGGTGAAGGTGTTGCCTGGATTTACGCCGTATGTCGGCCGCACCGAAGCAGAGGCACGCACCCGACACGACGAGATGCGCCGGCTGATCCATCCGAAAGTCGGCCTGGCCGTGCTGTTCAACAGTCTCGGCGATCTGTCCGCCTATCCGATCGATGGTCCGGTCCCCGATCCAAGCGACGATATCCGTATTCGCAGCATCGGCGCCGGTCTCGTGGACATGGCTCGGCGAGACAACATGGGTATCCGCGACCTGTATGAATTCATGGCCGCCGGCAACGGCGGACGCGTGCTGGTCGGCACTCCCGAACAGATCGCCGACGATATGCAGGCCTGGTTCGAGCAAGGCGCGGCGGACGGCTTCAACATCTGTCCGTCGCATCTGCCGGGCGGATTGCAGGATTTCGCCGACCTGGTGGTGCCAGAACTGCAGCGTCGCGGTCTGTTTCGTACCGAGTACGAGGGAACCACGTTGCGGGAAAACCTCGGACTGCCGCGTTTCCTCAACCCGCACACGCCGGCCGATTCCGTTGGAGGTTCTTCGCATGCCGATCGGACGTAGAAATCTGCTGGCTGGCATGACCGCGCTGACCACGGCGTCGGCCGGACTGCGAAGCTATGCCTACGCGGCCGCGGAGGGGCAGACGTTACGCGCCGCACTCACCGGTTTCAGCGTGATCAACACGCTCGATCCGACCAAGGCCGCGGTCAATCCGGAGTTCTACGTCATCTGGGGCCTGTTCAATACGCTGGTGAAACTCGATGCCAACATGAAGATCGTTGACGATTTGGCCTTGAGCTGGAGCAACCCCGACCCGACAACCTGGGAATTCAAGCTGCGGCCAGGCGTGAAGCTTCAACATTACCCCCAGGCACTTGCCCGGCGGCTGCGAGGATTTCGTGGATATGGTCATACCCGAGCTACAACGGCGGAGCATTTTCCGTACCGAATATGAGGGCAAGACGTTGCGGGAGAACCTTGGCCTCAAGCCGAGTGTCAACCGTTACCTG
>JAQGHW010000313.1 GCA_028291505.1 Rhodopila sp.
GGACAGATGTGGCTGGGCGCCGCGGCGACGTTCGTCAGCATGTGGGCGGTAATGATGATAGCGATGATGCTGCCATCCTTGGTGCCGATGCTGTGGCGCTACCGCCAGGCCGTCGGCAGCACAAACGAGACGCGCCTGGGTCGGCTGACCGTGCTGGTGGGTGCGGGGTACTTCTGCGTGTGGACCGCGTTCGGAATGGCCGCCTTTGCGCTGGGCGTCGCGCTGGCGGCGCTCGAGTTGCAGCAGCCGGCGCTGGCGCGCGCCGTTCCGATCGCGGTCGGTGTGGTCGTCCTGATCGCCGGCGCGCTCCAGTTCACCGCCTGGAAGGCCCATCACCTCGCCTGCTGCCGGGTGGCACCGGGGCGCGGCCGTACGCTGCCGGACCCCGGCACGGCCTGGCGACACGGCCTGCGCCTCGGCCTCCACTGCAGCCACTGCTGTGCCAACCTGATGGCGATCCTCCTCGTCATCGGGGTCATGGACCTTCGCGCCATGGCTGTCGTGACGGCAGCCATCACCGTCGAACGTCTCGCACCGGCCGCTGAGCGTGTCGCGCGAGCCATCGGAGTCGTCGTCGTCGGGGCAGGGTTGTTCCTGATCGCGCAAGCAGCCGGGTTCGGATGACGCATCCCGCATGGTGTGCTGAATCGCGTACGCATCGACAGCGTGGTAGCCTCGTTATTCACCACTCACCTCGCCTCAAGGAGCTAAGCGTGTATCTCTCCTCCCGCGCACATCGTCCGCTGATCATGGGCCGTAACGGCGCCGTCGCCGCCAACCATCCGTTGGCGACACAGGCCGGGCTCGACATCCTGCGCGCCGGCGGCAATGCGATCGATGCCGCCGTGGCAATCGGGCTGGCGCTTGGCGTGGTGGAGCCGGGCATGTCGGGGCTGGGTGGTGACGGATTCTACCAGGTCTACACAACGTCCGACGGTGCGGCGCGGTGCTGGAACGCAACCGGCGCCGCACCGCGCGCCGCGACTCCGGACCGGTTTCGTGCCCGCGGCATCGCAGTGCGCGGCCCGTTGAGCGTGTCGACGCCTGGTTTACTGGCCGGGCTGGGCGCGATGCACGAGGCGCTGGGCACGCTGCCATGGTCACAGTTGTGCGCTCCGGCCATTTTGCACGCACGTGACGGATTCGCCGTTAGCCATCACTACCGGCACTTTGCCGGTGACGCGCGGCAAGTCCTCGCCGTCGATGGGCGCAGCCGGACGGTGTTCTTCGGCGGACTGGATCAGGATGTTCCCGCGGTGGGCGGGCTGATCGTGCAGCCGGACCTCGCCCGCACGCTGGAGCAGATTGCAGCCGACGGCGCCGCAACGTTCTATCGGGGCGCCCTGGCCGCTCGACTTATAGCGGGGATGCGCGCGGCGGGCGTGCTGGTTGACGCAGGTGACCTGGATGCCTGCCAGCCCCAGGAGCAGGCGCCGATCGCAATTCACTATCGCGGCTTTCGGGTTACCCAGACACCGCCGAACTCCACCGGCTTCACCATGCTGCAGGCGCTGAAGATCGTTGAACGATTTGATCTCGCGGCACTCGACCCGGTGCAGCGCATCCATGTTTTGGTCGAGGCCAAGAAGCGCGCCTTCCTGGACCGTGAGCAGTTCGGCACCGATCCGCGCTTCGGTGAGGTGCCGTTGGATCGGCTATTGTCCGACGCGCACGCCGACGCCTGCGCCGCGGCGATCGATATGACTCGCGCCGCCGATCTGGCGCTGGCGGAGCCGGAGGTCGCGGCGGGTGACACGACGTATTTCGCCGTCGTCGACGCCGAGGGCAACGCCGTGTCCGGAATCCAGAGCCTCAACTCCGGCTTCGGCTCCGGCGTTACCGCGGGCGACACCGGCGTGCTGCTGAACAACCGCATGGCCTACTGGCATCTGGCGCAAGGCCACGCCAATCAGCTGATGCCCGGCAAACGCGTGCGCCACACCATGAATGCGCCGATGGTGTTCAAGGATGACAAGCTCTGGGCGGTGGAGGGCACGCCCGGCGCCGACAATCAGGTGCAGATCAATCTACAGGTGCTGACATCCATGATGGATCTGGATGCCGATCCGCAATGTGCACTGGAATCGCCGCGCTGGACCTCCAGCCAACGTGGCCAGGGCGCCAACTGGCCGCATGAAGGGGACGGCAGACTGACCATCGAGCCCGGTTTCGGCCACGACGTGCTGAACGGGCTGGAACGACTTGGGCACCGGTTGAACCGCGTCGGGCCATTGGAAGGCCCGTGCAGCGTGCAGGCGATCCGTGTGCTGGACAATGGCGTACGCATGGCGGGATCCGATCCGCGCCGCGACGGCTGGGCGGGCGCATATTAAAGCCTTCCACGTCGCGATCGCCGGGGCTGACGGCGCCCGCCAGACGCTTCTCGGCTCAGCACCTACCCCAACGACACCTCGCTGTTCAGCGACTCGGTCTGCAAATACCAGGCATAGAGTTTCCGCAAACCTTGTTCGAGATCGGTTTCAGGGCGCCAACCCATCGAGAGCAGGCGGCCGCTGTCCAAAAGTTTACGCGGCGTGCCGTCTGGAATTGACGAATTGAATCGGATTTGTGCATCGACGCCTACGACACACATGATCATTTCGGCCAGTTCGGAGATCGTGACGTCGTACCCTACACCGACATTTACGGGGTCCTCGCCGGAGTAGACTTGCAGCAGGTAAACAAGCGCGTCCGCCAGATCGTCCACATACATGAATTCACGGCGGGGTTTGCCTGTCCCCCAAAGTTCGATCTCACGCCGCCCCTCGCGCTTTGCCCGATGGGCTTTCAGCATCAGCGCCGGCAAAACGTGACTCGACACCGGGTCGAAGTTGTCATTGGGCCCATACAAATTCGGCGGCATGGCCGAAATGAAATCGGATCCGAACTGCCGGCGATACGCCTGGCACAATTTGATGCCGGCGATCTTGGCAACGGCATACCACTGGTTCGTGGGCTCTAGCGGTCCGGTGAGAAGCGCGTCCTCTTGGATCGGTTGGTCGGCAAGGCGAGGGTAGATGCAGGACGAACCAAGCAGCAGCAGCTTTTCAGCGCCGAACTGTTTCGCCCCATGGATGATATTCGCCTCGATCGCAAGGTTGTCGTAGAGGAACTCTGCCGGATGCGTATCGTTTGCCAGGATGCCTCCCACAGTCGCGGCGGCGACGATGATGGCATGCGGCCGGAACCGATCCATCCATGCCTCCACGTCGGACTGGCGCCGCAAATCGAGTTCGGTTCGGGACGCGGTCAGAATGTCGCAGCCTTCGGATGCAAGCCGTCTGACGACCGCCGAACCCACCATCCCCCGGTGGCCCGCGACCCAGACTTTTTTTCCATCAAGACGATACGACACGCAGTTTCGGATATTCATGAGGGCGAGGCTCCGATTGCAGTTTGTGGAGGTCGGAGGTGACCATTTCGGTCACCAGGTCATCGAAACTGGTGGTATGTTTCCAGCCAAGTTTCTCGCGGGCTTTCGTCGGATCGCCGACCAGCAAGTCGACCTCCGTCCGCCGGAAATATCGTTCGTCGACGCGCACCAGTACGGCGCCGGTTCGGGCATCGATGCCGTGCTCGTCGGTGCCATTGTCGCGCCAGACAATCCGCCGTCCGACGACCGCGAATGCCCGCTCGATGAACTCACGCACCGCATGCGCCTCGCCTGTCGCCAGAACGTAATCGCCAGGTTCGTCCTGCTGCACCATCAGCCACATGCCCTCGACGTAGTCGCGGGCATGCCCCCAGTCGCGGAGCGCATCGAGATTGCCCACATACAAGGTATTCAGCAATCCAAGCTGTATAGCCGCCACCGCTCGGGATACCTTCCGGGTAAGAAAGGTTTCGCCGCGTATCGGGCTCTCATGGTTGAACAGGATGCCGTTCGATGCGTGCAAGCCATAAGCTTCCCGATAGTTCACGGTGATCCAGTAGGCGTAGAGTTTCGCAACGCCATAGGGACTGCGCGGATAGAAAGGCGTCGTCTCCTTTTGCGGCACCTCCTGCACCTTGCCAAACAGCTCCGACGTTGACGCCTGATAGAAGCGAATATCTTTCTCCATATTCAGTATCCGAACCGCCTCCAGCAGGCGAAGGGTTCCGATGGCGTCGGCATTCGCGGTATATTCGGGGGTTTCAAAACTGACCTGGACATGGCTCTGCGCGGCGAGATTGTAAATCTCCGTCGGCTGGGTTTGTTGGATGAGGCGGATCAGGTTCGTGCCATCGGTAAGATCGCCATGATGCAAAAAGAACCGGCTGTGTCTCTCATGCGGGTCAGTGTAGAGATGATCGATGCGCCCTGTATTGAATGACGATGACCGGCGCTTGATACCGTGAACGATATAACCCTTTTCGAGCAGCGATTCCGCCAGGTAGGCACCATCCTGCCCAGTTATACCCGTAACCAATGCGACTTTGTCCTGCATGCGCCGGGGCTTTCAATATGGAGGAGTCGTACAAGCAAACCGTCCTGCGAGTGAAAGTCTGTGATGCGACGCCGATCCGTGCAATGGAACTTCGGAGACGCTTGTCATCGCCCCTGACGATGTCCCGATTGAACAGGCCAGGACAACGCATCGCATGGAGTAATACTTCCGCACAGCCAGGGGAATTTCGAACGACCGGCAACCTGTCCGGAATCGCCTAATTCCTGATGAACGACAGTTCCTGCCCTCCCGGTGACACAGCAAACAAGGAGAACCCCGCTCGCTTGATCAAGTCCACGGATTTCCGAGTGGCCGCGACATGGATGTTGTGGATACGGTGGTGGAACTCGATCAGGAACTGCACTGGCAGAGTTGAGGATGCAAGTACATCCGGTATCACATCGTATTCGGATCCTTCGACGTCGAGCTTCAATACATCCACGTGATCCAGGTCGAGCATTGCCAGAATGGAATCGTATCGCTTGACCTTGCAGACAACGCTGGTTCCAGCGGCTTGCTTGCAGGAGAAATTCCCGCGCGTTTCATTCCGGGGTATCGAGAACGACTGCTGCCCGTCGAAAGCAGCGAGTCCGATCGGGACAACTTGCATATTCGCAGGCGTTCCCTTTGCCGCGATCCAGGCCAGGCTCGCCGGGGTTGGATCGAACCCATAGACGCGGGCGTTATGATATTGAATGATCGCCTCATCAAAAGAGATATCGTCGCCCAGTCCAAACGAGAGCACGACCGGTGGTCTGGCCGTTGCGAGGGGGCCCGGTGCAACAATCCAGCCACCGTAGGCAGACCCGATGCGCCTGGTGTCAATACGTAGTTCCGGTCTGAGCAGATGGTCGGTGCCAAGCCCGGCCCTAACCATGCGCTTGCAATAGCGCAGCCAATCGGGGTTGTACATGCGGGTGACCTTTAAATGGATCGGGCGGGGAAATCCTCCGCGACTGTGGCGTGGACAAATCTTGCCGTCAAATTTCTTGTGGATTACTCCCACTGATTGATTGAGGTCTGCCTTCCGAAGCCTAGAATGTCCTGCCTGCTGGTTCCTGGGCCGCGAAGGATCTGTCGAATGCGCGTCGTCCTCACCCGACGGGAAGGTCTCGACTCAAGAGATGGCGTCGCCATCTTCATCGTTTCGCTTGCTCAGGCCCTGGTCGAACTCAATCATGACGTCAAGATCGTCGTGGGAAGCTTGCGAAGCCGGGCGGAGTATCTGCGCCTTTTGTCCCCGCGTCTCGATCTGTCTGTTCATGCCTTAAGCAACACGCCCCCCACCGGGTTCAAGTCTATCCTCGCCTGGCTTCGGGGAAAACGGGCGATTGACAGCTTCCGGCCGGATCTGGTCCTGCACAGTGAGGCGATGCCCATCCCGATGCGCGGCACGATCATCCAGGTCGTCCATGACCTTCAACCGCGGACCGGCCGGCTCGCGCCGCTGTGGCGAAGTATTCGCCGCTTCAGCTTCAAACGCTGCCATCATGTGGTAGCCACCACGACGGAGCTTCGCGACGAGCTTGTCCGCGACCTTGGTATGCCACCATCCAAACTGAGCGTTATTCCCAAATGCATCGATCGGCAGGCCTATCAAGGCCTGAACCTTTCACGTCGAGAGCGAGCGATCCTCCATGCCGGGACATTGCCCTATAAGGATCCCGCGGCCTCGATCCGCGCATTCGGAGTGATCGATGATCCGTCAGTCAGGCTTTACATCACCGGCGACATTACCGCTTCGGTGCAAGAGGCGGTCAGGGTGCTACCCGGTCGGCTGCAACACTGTGTGACCCTCGTTGGGGAAGCGGATGGAGCGACCGTCCGCGGCCTGCACAACCGGGTCCGCATCGCGGCCTTTCCTACGCTCTACGCAGTCCCGGTCGCCTCGGCAACGGTTATGGAGGCGATCGCCGCCGGAACACCGATCGTCGGATCCAGCCGGCTCAGCCGGGATGTGCTGGTCGATGGCGAGAACGGGCTGGTGGTCGATACGAACCCGGTGACGATGGCCGCCGCCTGCAAAGCGGTCTTGGACGATGATGCCCTTTGGTTGCGGCTCTCCGCGGGTGCTGATCGAATGGTGCGGAAATTCGATGCTTTCCGGGTGGCCGAGCAGTATCTGAACCTGGCGCGGGGACGAAAAAGGAACCGCATGACCGCTGCCGATCGGCGCTTCGAAACGGATTGCGAACTGACGAACGAGCACAACCGGCATCTGGATCATGCGTTATGATGCGGTCTCGTCCCGGGAGGGTTAGATGATCATAGGATACTGCCGCGTTCGCCGGACAGAGTCCGCCGTCGCACTTCAGGCACAGCAACGCGCGTTGGCGGCGAAAGGCGCGCAGAAATTCTTCAACGAGACCACCGGACTCAATGGCAAGAGGCCGGAGTTGGAGCGCGCAATCGAATTCGCCCAAAAAGGCGACGTGATTGCGGTCACCAGGCCTTATCGGGTCGCTCGGTCCACCCGTGAGGTGCTGGCGCTTATCGACCGGCTCGGTAGAAAGGGCGTCGGCTTTCGGATTCTCGACACGCCCGTCGATACAAGCACGACAACCGGACGCATGATTCTTGGATCAGCTCCTGTCTGGTCATTGGGCATGTCCCCGTTTCGGTCCGCGTTGTGGGATCTGAGTCTGGGTCGGATGGGTTTGTAGTGTTCTGTCCCCGAAGTTCGTCGCGTTCGCGACGAACGCAGGAGACAGGCAGGCCACTCAAAACAAAGCCTGGTGTCGCGAATTCCGAGGTTCGCCACTACTGCGTACTTCAGGCTGACTGTACAGCCTAAAAATGCTCTAGTGCCGGCCGGCGATGAAAGTTCTCGTAGATTCCATGGGTGGCTCTACGAGCCAAACCCGTAGAGCCGAGCTGGATTGTCAACCAGGATCGTGCGACGCGTCGCGGCATCGGGAACCCACGCTGCAAAGAGGTTGAGCAGATGCCCGGCGTCCACCGGCAGATTGGGTGTCGGATCGAACTTCGAGCGGTGCGGCGGCGGGTTCGAATTGACATGGGGCCATCCGGAACCCCAAAGTATCCGCTCCGGATTAGCCGCCACAAGCGCACGGACCACAGGCGCAAGCTCAGGATAGTCAGGACCCGTTCTGCTGACCCTGTAAGGCTCTGCGAGCTTCACGTAGATATGGCCCGATTTGAGAAGGGATATGATCGCCGCGAAGCCGGGCTGTCCCACGCCGCCGGCAAGCCACCCAAAGTCGTCCAGCGCGACGGGGACAGGGGACGTGGCGAGTTGCGCTGCCAAACTTGCGATCACGTCCGGTGGGGTCGAGATGTCGAGATGCCAATTCCGTTGTTTGGCGAGATCGATATTCCATTGCAGGTGTTCCCTGGCCGCCCCCGCATTGAACGCCTCACCGTCGGAAAAGAATAACCGCACGCCGGTGATTCCAGCTGCCTTGTAGGAATCCAGAGTTCCGGGCGAAGTTGTCTCGTCGATCAGGGCGACCCCGCGCGCGCGGTCTCGCCCGAGCTGTTTGATGGAAGCAAGCGTCGATGAATTATCCAGGCCATAGTTGGTGGACGTGACGATGACCACTCGATCGACGTTCAGAAATTTCAGCGCCGCGCGCAGGCTGTCGGCGGTCGCCTCGGTCGGCGTGTAGTCGCGGTCCGCCGCCATAGGAAATTCGGTCGGGTCGCCGACGACATGAACATGGGCGTCGCAGGCCCCGCGCGGAACCTCGAAATTGACGGCGATCGTCGGTTTCGGGCCGCCGGCGGACAGCGGCTTCAGGGGCGCCTCGATCATGATCGCCCCCAGCGCGGATGCACCTGCCATCATCGTCCGACGTGTCAGCATGGGCTTCCTCAAAAATTTCGTCGGCGCACCGGGGGACTAGTGTCCTGCCCCCGAAGTTCGTCGCATTTTGCGGCGCACGCAGGGGACAAGCAGGCCACTGAAAACAATGGTCTAGAGCATGCTGACTGTTTCCAGTCAGCCTAAAAATGCTCTAGACGCAGATGCACACCTCTCATCTGACCTGGCTCTTGTCGAGCGCCGAGTGAACGCAAGCAAGCAGATCATCCTCCGCAAATGGTTTGGTCACGTAACCAACCGCTCCG
>JAQGHW010000920.1 GCA_028291505.1 Rhodopila sp.
CTGCGGATCCGCGCGATGCTGATCGAACAAGTGTGCTGCGCCATTGGCAACGGCGCCGCCCTGCTGCGGCTTGTCTCCTCCCGAAGGTCACAGGACTGCGAGCGGACCGCTAAGACCCTTGCACCCGGCCAAACCGCCTCTGGTGTGCTGGATTTGGAGGAACCCCCGTGACGTGGACGCGAGTTCCCGATGTCGACGAGGCCGCCACCTTCTTGCCGGCTTGGATCGGAAGACGGTTAGTCGGCTTGCACGGGAGGTTTGGGCTTCTGCTCACAACCGGTGACGTATTGCGGATCACGTCGATCGGTGTCGTGCATCACTCATCGGACGGGGTTATCCTGGTTGATGTCTCACTCGACAACGCAGGCGTGCCAGAAGGTGCTGACCTGGCCTGGCGGTCGAAACACTTTCTCGGAATGCCCGTACCGGGAGCAACGATGGCGACGGTTAACCTCGCCCATGTCGTGGCTACGGTGGAGTTCCTCGCAAGCCTAACGGTTGATTCACCCGGCGCCAGTGACGCGCCAACGCCCGCCGAGGTCGTAAGTGAGATGTCCCGCATGGCGGATGAGGTGAGCAATGCGAAGCCGGTATCGTCCGAAGCGTCCCTCCCCTCCAACGTGAAGGGTGGCGTGGCTCAACTCGGCGAATCCCCTCCGCCAATTGAGATGATCGCTGCGACCAGCGGCGGGGAGCCGATAAAAAAGGCGAAAAAGGATAAAAAGCGGAAGAAGTAACGAAGAGCCTTCTGGTGATCGGCAGTGCTCAGTAAACCTGCGTCAGCCCCTCCGCCGTTTCCCGCTCGTGCTCCTCACTCTCATAGATGATAGGCCTGCGCCTGCCCCGAGATAATCGGGGAAGCGCGCTAGGAATTCGTGCGAAAATCAGGGAAACGAGGGGCGGACGATGTCCTCGACCGGGCCAAGCACAGCGCAACCGGTCCCCGCTCGCTCCGTCAAGCGCGACAGATCGGGCGCCCGTAGATGCCAGACGTCGTACACCAAACCAGGGCATCCCGGAGCCGAAAGTTACCTGGGGACCGGTCCCGTCGGCCCCAGGGTGGCATCGTCCTGACCTTGGGCGGCTTCGTCGGCTTCAGAAGCAGCGGCTGCCAGCCGGCGACGGTCCTGGCAAAGCCGCGAGCCTCGGCGTTGTCGATGATCCCGGGGAAATGCCGGCGCAGCTCCACGGCGGGCGAGAACTCGCCGCCTGTCTCATAGGCGGCGCGGATGGCGGCGGCGGCTTCCTCGGAGACGACGAACATGTCTCAGAGCATGGTGACGCGGGACGCGGTCGACAAGCGAACCCCCTCCCTGCCCGCCTCAGCCGGCGACCACCCAACAAATTCCACCACGCGCGATAATCGCATGTTCGCCGAATTTAGGCGGAATCGGGCAACCATCGACACCGTCCGCACCCGGCTTCGCCGACTGATGCCGCATTACGTGGAGCCGCCTTGCGCGAACAGCCAATTCCAGACATTTGGACGGGTGTAGTAGAGATCCCATACATCGTGTCCGAGCCTGGGGTCTTCGGTGTAACGGAAGGTAGGGCTGCCGGACAGCAGCCTGGCCATGGTACGGTCCCAATCCAGTGGAACCTCCGGGTCCCGCTTTTCGTGGATCGCCCAGATCGGCACACGCCTCAGTAAATACGCAGCCTCAACAGGATCGGCGGTGTGATCCTTGCCCGCAAGCGGCAGACCTGCTGCGAAAATATGCTCAACGCTCCCGGTCAGTCTGTTATAGGAAAGCATCATCTCCCAGGTTCCCGTCCCGCCCAGGGAGTTTCCAGTGACGTAGATACGGGCCGGATCAACCGAGTACCGCCCCATGACCTGCTTCAACGCAGCAATGGTGACCCCCTCCCAGGAGTGACCAGTCCGCTGGCCGCCGAAATTGGCACCGGGGTCCTTCGCTTGGTCGAGCATCGGTACAACGATGATGGCAGGATGACGGGCGCGGAAGGCTGGAGTCGCGAACCAGACTTCCACCTGCTTGAGTAGGCCGTTTCGGTAATTTCCCATGGCGTATTGGTGCATATAAAGTAGTAATGGGTAATGCCCCGTGGATTTATAATTAGCCGGTAACAAGACTTCATAGGGCAACCCGTCGATCGTCTCGCTGATCCAGCCCATCATCGGTTTCGCACCGGCTCGTCTCGAAACCACGACGGCCGAAATAACGCCCAACCCCACCATTGCTGCGGCGAGGTACTGCAGAAGTCGCCGCCCCCCGTCCCCGTTTCGGACGTCGCCGGTGCACATCGCCCGATACCCGGATGCCGCGCTCGTTGGCTCATTCATACTGGATCAGACCATTATATGGCGATTGGCCGTCGCGCTGCGGAAACCAGTCGTTCATTTAGCCCGGTGCATTAACTGATATAGTAACGATTCACTTTTTTCGACAAAGCTTGCAACGGTATTGCATCACTCTCTTCGTGTGCGCAAACTCATCCATAGAGCAGTTGCCTCACGCCGTCCGGCCACCGCTCCGGCTGGAACCCATGATGCCCAAACAGCGCTAGTGTCGTGCGTTCCATGCCGAAGCCGACACAACCGCTGTGTGCCGTTGATTCGTCCTCCATGTTGATCTGCCATGCTTCGGTAAAATGAGCCTCGGCGTAATTAAAGCTGCAACAGGCGGTTGGCTTCGCCCCGACCATGATTGGGACCAACAATTCAATTTTCAGGTTGCGCTCGCGCTGGCTGCTGGCCATCAAACGGCCGGGACGGCCGAAAAACGCGTCGTTCGCATTGTCGAGTCTGAAGGGCAACTGCAGGGACGCGTACAGCGCCTGTGCCTTCTCGATCCATGCCTCGCGGAATGCTACCACGTCGGCCCCTCTTCCCAACTTGACATACTCGTGCATACGGAAGCTCTGAAGCCGAGGTGTATCCGTCGAGGGCTCCCGGCGAAAGCACCTTGACCAAGTCTCAACCAGAGCGCCCTCCGCCCTCAATGGTCCCCGCGCCGCGACCATCGGATAAATTGTATAACAGGCCGAGGGCACCATCATGAGGCCAGTTGAAAGGTCCCCGTCCGAACCAGTCGTGAAGGGTCCGTGAACACCGCAACCGAACCCGTGAAGGACGGCGGCTAGCTGCGGAAAACTCCTTAGGTAACCATTCCGTTCCAGGTTCGCACGGCTCATAACCGGAGGAAAATGGACCGTCTCGGCGCCATTGTCGATTCCCCAACGCCCGATGACCAAGCCAAGCCGCCTAACCACGTCCTCGAAAACGGCGCCGTGGCCAACGATGCCATCTATTCCGGTGGCAATCAGATGGCCAGCGTCAACCAAGTCGCAGCGCAAATCGCTCATCAACGGTCCTCCGGAGAAAGCAGATCGGTGTCCATGCGCTGCACAAGTAGCATTTTGCCCATGCCTGCAATAATGCGGTCATTGCCGACCATTAGCGCAGCCGAATGAGCATCACGCAAATGGCGGCCG
>JAQGHW010000380.1 GCA_028291505.1 Rhodopila sp.
ACACCCCGGCTGGCACGCCGAATTGTGGCCAGGAGGCGACCAGGCCACGGTTACCATGGCCGCGCGACCATTCCATCGCGATCAGCACCGAACCGCCCCATTCGCCGCCGACGCCGATGCCTTGCAGGGTGCGGAGCACAGTCAGAATGACGGCGCCCCAGATGCCGATGGAGGCGTACCCGGGCACGAATGCGACCAGAAACGTCGCAATGCCCATCAGGAGCAGTGTAGCGATCAGCGTCGCCTTGCGGCCGATGCGGTCGCCGTAATGGCCGAAGATCGCGGCGCCGATTGGACGGCCGACGAAGCCGATGAAGTAGGTGCTGAATGCCGCGAGCGTACCAACCAGCGGATCGGAGTTCGGAAAGAACAGTTTGGGAAACACCAATCCCGCGGCGGTGCCGTAGATGAAGAAGTCATACCATTCGATGGTGGTGCCGATCGTCGCCGCGATCACCGCCTTGCGCAGTTGCGCACTGTGCTCGCTATCCGAAAGCCCGCTGGATACGGCTGCGCTTGCCATCTTGCGTCATCCCCCAAACCAACCCTGTTATGACGATGGGTTGTTGTTTTGCAGCATCAACTGACTCGGGCCAGTTTGCACCAGAATCCTGGGCGGGAGAATGGTCCCCGCCCAGGTGTCTGACGCAGTGTCGAAGCCGATGATCCTCGTCTCCGACCAGTGGGGCCCGGGATGTTCGCGCTCTAAAGCTGGGCTTCGGCGTATTCGTAGTTGGCGAGGTTATCCAGCCAGTTCTGCAGGTAATCCGGCCGGCGGTTGCGGAAATCGAGGTAGTAGCTGTGCTCCCACACGTCGCAGCCCAGCAGCACCTTGCCCTCACCGGTGGCGAGCGGGTTCGATCCGTTCGGCGTCTTGGTGACCTTCAGCTTGCCATCTGAACCCAGTACCAGCCACGCCCAGCCCGAACCGAACTGGCTGATCCCAGCAGCCTTGAAAGCGTCCTTGAACGCGGATACGCCGCCCAGATCGGACGTGATCTTGGCTTCAAGCTTGGGTGGAAGCTTGCCGCCGGTCGGGCTCATGTTCTGCCAGAACAGGATGTGGTTCCAATGCTGGCCGGCATTGTTGAACACCGGTCCGCCGGCGCTGGCGGTCGCCTTGATGATCTCCTCAAGCGACTTGCCTTGCAGCGACGGGTCCTTCTCGACGAAGCCATTCAACGCGGTGACATAGGCTTGGTGATGCTTGCCATAATGCAGGTCGAGGGTTTCCTCGCACATGCCTTTCGCCCCCAGGGCGGTCTTGGAATAAGGCAGGGTCGGCAGTTCGAAAGCCATAATATTCCTCCTGATTGCGTTGCGGTGCCCGATTGGGCGGTGCCAGATTGGGGCGATGAACGGACGCGTGCGCGGCCGGGAACGCACCGTTAGCTATGACCAGCCCGGCGGGCCGTCAACCCACCGGTCGAGCCGGTGGGTGTGTCCACCCGTCAGCCTGCAAGCAGGCTTCCCGAACGAGCGCGATGAGCACAGCGCGGAGTCTTGCATCAGATCGCCAACCGCGCCACCACCCGGGTGTATGAACGAAGCGATTGCTGCCCTGGTTCGCCGTCATGATCCAGATCGGTTTCTGACCGCGCTGTTCGCTTCTCCTGGCCGGCGGGACGCGCTCCTGACGTTGTATGCGTTCAACCACGAATTGGCCCGAGCGCGAGAGGTCGCCAGTGAGCCACCGCTGGCGCTGATCCGCTTGCAGTGGTGGCGGGAAGTGGTGGAGGGCGAACCGAAACGGCACGAGGTGGCATCTCCGCTATCCGAGGCGATCGCGGCTGGTGCGCTGAAATCCTCTGATCTGCTGCCGATCATCGAGGCCCGGGAAGCCGAGGCCTACGGTGACTTCGACACGCTGGCCGACTGGCGGGCCTGGCTGCTGGCTGGGGCCGGTGGGCTGGCCGTCGCCGCGGCCTCCGCGCTGGGGGCGCCGGAGCCGGAACTATTGCGTCCGTTCGGTGCGGCCTATGGGGTTGCCGGTTTGGCGCGGACGGCGGGCATGTTGGCGGCGCGCGGCACCTGCCTGCTGCCACGCGACCTTCTGGCACAGCACGATCTCTCGCCTGAGGCGTTCGTCGATGATCCGGTTTCGGCGCCGGCACTACGCGCGCTGGCCGACGTGGTGCGGGAAGGTCAGGCGTTGCTCGCGGATGCCGCTCGGATTCCGGTCGTCCGCACCGCCGTCGCCGCGGCGCTGCCGGCGGTGCTGGCTCGGCGGGATCTGGCGCGGTGGCCGTCTGTCGCGGTGCCTCGGCGGCTGGGAGATCGGCTGGCGGTGGTTTTGGCCGGCGTGTCGGGACGAATTTTACCTCGCAATTAATCGCTTTCGTTCCCGGCCGTTCGCATCCTTGTTTCGCGCCGGCAATTCCGCCGGGCGCAGCACAAGGATAAATCCGATGACTGATGCTCAGACCCTCGCACAGCGGTATATTGCATCCTGGAACGAGGTCGATGGCGCCACGCGGCGGCGACTGATCGACGGGCTTTGGACCGAGAACGCCCGCTATGCCGATCCGATGATGAACGCGGACGGGCGGGATGGGATCACCTCCCTGATCGGCGGGGTGCATTCGCAGTTCCCCGGCTACCGGTTCGCATTGACCGAACCGGTGGATGGGCATGGACCGTATGTTCGGTTCTCCTGGAGCCTGTCGCCCGGGGACGGTCAGGCAGTCGCCCGAGGCACCGACTTCGCGACGGTGGCGCCGGACGGGCGGCTGGCCCAGGTGACCGGATTCCTGGACCAGGCACCCGGCGCGGCCTGACCGCATGTGTGCCTTCCCCCGACGGCGCGGGGAGGGCACACTCAGCTGGCAACAGGAGGCAAGACCGATGATATCGGCGGAGGAGAACTTCGAGGGTACCTGGCCGTTCGCCCCGCGCTTCACCGACATTGCCGGCTTCCGGCAGCACTACGTCGACGAGGGCACCGGCCGGCCGCTTCTGCTGCTGCACGGACAGCCGACCTGGGGCTATATTTATCGCAAATTCATCCCCGCATTGGCCGCGACCCATCGTGTGATCGTCCCCGACCACATGGGCTTCGGGAAGAGCGAAACCCCGCCGGACCGCGAGTACACGCTGCGGACCCACGTCGAAAATCTGACCGCGTTGATCGACGCACTGGACCTGCGCGATATCACGCTTGTGATGCAGGACTGGGGTGGCCCGATCGGCGTCGGTTACGCGGTCCGGCATCCGGAGCGTATCCACAGCCTGGTGTTGATGAACACCGTCGTCGGCTACGGCACCGCCGGGCGGCGCGACCTGCCCAACCCGGTGGACACGCCGTGGTTCCGCTGGATCCGTGATGGCCTGCCCACGGGCCGAACTGAAGCGGTACTGTCGCAGCTTGGCTCGACCGTCCTGTCGGTGATGCAGATCGTCGGGCTGGAGCGGCTGGATCGCGTCGATCCGACGTTCATCCGAGCCTACAGTTCGCCGTTTCCGACACCGGCGGACTGCAAGGGGGCAATCGCGTTTCCATTGGACCTTGCGTTAGGCCGGATACGGGAATTCGTGCGGGAGGGTGCCGGTGGTGTGCCAGCGCTACGCGATAAGCCGGCACTGATGATCGAGGGGATGCTGGACCGCGCGATCCCCCCTGCCCTGGCGCTGGCTGATTTCGCCGGAATATGGCCAAAGGCGCCGGTGATCCAGGTGCCCGGAGCGGGCCATTATATCCAGGAGGATGCACCTGAGATCGTGGTGCCGGCGTTGCAGACGTTCCTTGGGATGGTGGGGTAGATAAGTTCGCCCTCGGGCTGCTTGTCTGGAGCACTTTCACCCTGACTGCGCAGGCGAAAGCGCTCTATCTCCTTGTTTGGTCAGTGGGGCAACCGCAACGGCAGTAGAAATAGCACCGCCACCGCGGCAGCGGCACCGCTCAGCAGAAACACATCCAGTGCCGATAGTGCGGCGACCAGCGGCGCGGTCAGCGTCGGTGCCAGTGCCTGCGCCAGCAGTACCGGCACCGCGAGCGAGCCCAAAATTCGCGCATAGCCCTTTGCTCCGAACAGCGCCAACGGCAACGTGCCGCGGTTGATCGTCATGATCCCGTTGCTCATACCGTAAAACAACGCGAAACCAGTCGCCGCGAGCGGGCCCCCGAACAGCAGCAACCCCGCACCGAGCGGAAACAGCAGTGCGCCGATCCGTGCCTTGGTCAGGAGGTTGATGCGCGGGCCGATGATATACTCAAGGATGCGGCCGGCGACCTGACCAGGGCCAATCAGCGCGGCGACACCGACGGCTTCGGCCGGGGTCAGGTGGATGCCCTCCAGAAGGGGCAGGATATGCACGGCGATGGCGGACGTAATGAACCAGCGCAGAGCGAAGAAAGCGCCCAGCAGTACCAGCGTCTGGCGATAAGCCGGGGGCTGTCGCATATCGCCGCCCGCGGCATCCTGGTGAGGGCGAGGTGGCGCGGGCGGCACCAGCAGCCAGACCATCGGAAAATTAACCAGCAGCATCAGGGCGGCATAGGCCAGGAGCAGGCCGCGCCAGTCCAGTAGCCCGATTAGCGCTGCCCCCAGCGTCCAGAACACGCTGCTCGCGAACCCCGCCAGCAGGGTAATCCCCGTGATGCTGGGTCCCGCCTGCTTTCCAAGAAGGCCACCGACCGTGGCAAAGGCCGCATCGTACAAACCCATCGACATGCCGATGCCGATGATCGTCCAACCAAGGTACCAGACGGCCAGGTTGGGCGTTACGGCGAGCAACGCCTGGCCAAAGGCGATGACGACGATGCTGGCCAGCAAGGCGCCGCGCCCACCATGCCGGTCGATCCATTTGCCTACAGCAGGCGCGCAGGCACCGGCCACCAGCAGACCCCAGGAGAACGCGCCCAGAATGTGGAACCCCGATTGGCCCAGTGAAGCAGCCACCGGAGCGGCGATGATTGCCGGCAGATAGAAGGTCATCCCCCAGGACAGCGTCTGGTTGATGCCGAGGACAGCGCCGAGGCGGAAACGGGATGCGGGCATCTGTCGCAACTTCCGGCAGATCGTGCCGCGAAACAATCCACAGATCCCGCTGTTGTCTGTATCGTGCGGCCGGTCCTAATCTACCGGTCGGAGGTCTGCCGGCGGGGGGACTGGTGATGGGTGTTCTGGTGCTGGGGAGGCAACGACGCGACGCGGTGATACCAGGGCGGGTGCTTCCTGGCGTCCAGCCGACCCACCCGCAGGATTCCAGCGGCCGATCCGAAAGACTTGCCGAACGGACACCTGCAATGCCGGAAACCAACGGGAGCGTTCAATGAGCAATCAGTCATTCGACTATACCATCGGCGACTTCAACTACATCGAACACGCCGACGGACCGCAACGGCTACGCCTTTTTATGCCGGTAGGCACAGGCCCGTTTCCACTGGTCGTGGACCTGCACGGAGGCGCCTGGTGCAACCAGGACCTGAAGGACTGCGAGCCGCGCGACCTGACGCTGGTCGGCGCGGGCTTCGCCGTGGCGGCACTGAACTTCCGGCATGCCGGCCAGGGGTATCCTTCCTCCCTGGTGGACATCAACTATGCGATCCGCTGGCTGAAGGCCCATGCCGGGAAGCTTGGGCTGCGGGCGGACGCGGTAGGATTGTCTGGCCAGAGCAGCGGAGGGCACCTCGCGATGCTGTCGGCGATGCGGCCGGCGGACCCTCGGTTTGCGGCGATCAAGTCACCCGACGGCGCAACTGGGGACGCCTCGGTCAAGGCGGTCGTCATGCAATGGCCGGTGATCAACCCGCTGTCGCGCTACCGTAATGCGGTGCGTCTCCGGGATTCCGGCAATCCGCCAGCCTGGGTGGGCGATATTCCGGATCGGCATGATCTATATTGGAAAACCGTCGCGGCGATGGAGGAAGGCAACCCCATGCTGATCCTGGAGCGCGGAGAGAAAGTCGCACTGCCGCCGGCCCTGTGGATCCAAGGCCGGCCCGACCCGACCCACGATTACCGCGACCCCGAAGGAACCTTCGATGGCAACGAGCCGGAGCGGTTCGCCCATAATTACCGGCAGGTCGGCGGCTCGCTGGAGTTGCTGTATATCGACAATGCCACGCGTGGGACGGCGACCTCGCATGATCCCACGACGGCGTTTTTCCTGCGCCATCTGGTTTGATTTCGGATCCATGATGCGAGCGTTCGGCAGCCCGCGGTGGGCCGCCGAACGTGGGGGTGCGCCGCACATACGCTAGTGTCCTGCCCCGAGGTTCGTCGCATTTTTGCGGCGGACGCAGGGGACAAGCAGGCCACTGAAAACACAGAGCTGGTGTCGCGAACTCCGAGGTTCGCGACTACGGCGAACTTCGGATTCGGGACACCAGGATCGGCCGTCGCTTCGCTGACCGCGGACCTGTCAGCGAAGCGCTGCCAGGCGCCCCTGCAGAAAGCGGCGCACGGCAGGATCTGCCTCCAATCCGATGGCGCGCCGATAGGCAGCGCCGGCCAAATCGGCCGCACCCGTGCGGGCCAAGAGCCCGGCGCGTGCCGCCCAGTAGGGTTGATAGTCCGCCAGTCTGGGATCATCGGCCAGCAAATCCAGTTGAGCCAATCCCACGATCGCGCCCATCGCTTCCGCCAGCGCGACCGCGCGGTTGATCGCCACGACAGGCGATCCGGTCACCGTCTCCAGCACATCATACAGCCGCACGATCGCCGGCCAATCCGACCTTCCGGTTCGCCGGCGCACCACGTGGGCGGACTGCACCGCGGCCTCCAACTGAAACCGCCCGACCACACCTATTGCGCTGGCACGCAGCAGCAACGTCTCGGCTTGCTCGATCAGATTTTCGTCCCATCCTGCTGGATTCTGTTCATCCAGCGGCACGTAGTCGCCATCCGCCGTTCGGCGAGCGGCTCGGCGGGATTCAGCATAGAGCATGAGCGCCAGGAGACCGAGCGCTTCGGGTTCGTCGGGTAGCAGCGAGACGACGAGGCGGCAGAGCCAGATCGCTTCTTGCGTCAGGCCGCGGCGGCGAAACTCGGTCCCGCCAGGTTCGGTCCAACCGGAGGAGAAAGCAGCGTAAATGGCATCGAGCACCGCCTGGAGCCGCTCATGAAGATCCGCGTGTTCCGGCAGGCGGAACGGGATGGCGGCCAGCCGGATGCGAGCTTTCGCTCGGGCCAGGCGCTGGCCCATTGTCGCGGGTGCCGTAAGAAAGGCCGAGGCGATAGTCGCGGCATCCAATCCCAGTACGGTTTGCAGCATCAGCGGCGCGCGGACAGCCTCATGGATTGCGCGGTGCGCGCAGACAAACATCAGCGCGAGGCGTTGGTCTGGTACGTCATCGGCGGTTGCTTCCGCGATCTCCTCGGCGAGGAGTTGAAGGTGGGCGCTGGCCTCATGGGTGGTGCGGTTCCGCCGCGCGGCGTCGATCAGCTTGCGGCGGGCCACGGTCAGCAGCCACGCTCGCGGGTTTTCGGGCACCCCTTGCGCCGGCCAGCCGGCAAGGGCGGCCGCGAAGGCTTCGGACAATGCGTCCTCGGCCCCCGCGACGTCCCCGGTGCGAGCGGCGATGAGGGCCAGCAGCTTGCCGTAGCTGGCCCGCGCCACGGCCTCCGCGATGTGGTTGGTCTCGCTCAAGCGTTGTGCCTACATCACCCAGATTGGACGCACTTCAATCGCGCCCAGCGCGGCGCCTGGGCATCGTTCCGCCCAGGAAAGCGCCGTATCCAGGTCGGGCGCTTCGATCAGGAAGTAGCCGCCAAGCTGTTCCTTGGTTTCGGCGTAGGGACCGTCCAGCACCTGGGCTTTGCCGGCCGGCGACCGAACGGTGGTCGCGGTGGATGTCGGGTGCAGGCGGTTTCCTGACACCATTACGCCAGCCTTGACCATCGCCTCGGAATAGGCGCCGTAGGCGGCCATCATCTGGCCCGTGTCGGCCTTGGACGCCGCTTCTATCGCGGCTTCGCTGCGGTAGATCAGTAGCATGTATTGCATGGTGGGTTTCTCCTGGCTCGCGGTCGCACGATGCGCCGCTCGATCAGTGACGATCAAGCCAGATGGATTTCGACATTCGGATGGATTTTGTGCGTCGGGGAACCTCGCGGTCGCCTCATCCGGCGGGCAGCTGTGCCACGCCGCCGAAGATACGAAGCGAATGATCCGCTGTCAGCAGGACCAAGCCGAGGCGCAAAGCCTGGGCCACCAAAAGCCGGTCGAACGGATCGTTGTGGTGCCATGCCAGGTTGCCCGCATCCTCGGCATCCTGCGCGACGACGGGCAGCTCCTGAAACCGATTGGCGCCGATCGCGGAGCACGCCGAACCCTGAAAGGCCAACTTGCCCAAGCGGCGCTTGATCGCGATCTCCCACACCGAGGCCGCGCTGATGAACACGTTATTGCGCGGATCCTCGATCGCGTTGCGAGCGTTGGTGTTCAGGGCGGCGTCCTGCTGGTCCCACCAGAGGAAGACCTGGGTGTCCAGCAGAAGGTTCACTTGGTGTCGCCGCCGAACATCTGCTCGATGTGCGGGTCGGATGCGTCGAAGTCGGCGGCTACGTATTCGATGCGCATGGCGTTGGCCGGCTTACGACGCTCACCGGATCGTTCGACCGGCATCAACCGTGCGCGCGGGACGCCGTTCTTCGCGATGACGATCTCCTCGCCGGCCGCGGCCCGATCGACCAGCGCTGACAACTGGGTTTTTGCCTCATAGAGGTTTACGAAATCGGTCACGATCGATCCTTTGACCAGGTTGACCAACCGGTAGTGCCAGTGCGGTGAATGGTCAAGTGCGATGAATGGTGAAGTGCGATGGATGGTCAGGATCGCGGGCGTATCAGCTTGTGCCGCCGAACCTGACCCTGGAGATAAACCATGAAATCCGCCGTTGCATTCGCCTTCCATCCGTGCTTCAAGCCGCGCCTTCCCTGCTGGGTGCTACGGCATCGCACCCGGCTATGCCTGCATTTCCATCCTGGAAATGAGACCACTCACGGTCGGGGCAGAGACAAGCCATAGGGGGTTCATCCATGCCGCTTTACGAAACCGTGCTGATCGCACGGAATGATGTTACGCAACAGCAGGTCGAGGCGATCGCCGACGACATTGGCACCGAACTGGAAGCCGATGGCGGCGCGGTCAAGAAGCGCGAGTATTGGGGCCTGCGCGGCTTGGCGTACCGGATCAAGAAGAACCGCAAGGGCCATTACATGCTGCTCGGCATGGATGCCAAGCCGGCCTTCGTCACCGAGATGGAGCGCAAGCTGGGTCTCAACGAAGACGTGCTGCGCTTCATGACCGTCCGCATCGAAGAACTCGACGAAGCCCCGTCCGCCATCCTGTCCCGCAAGTCCGACGACCGCGAGCGCGGCTTCCGCGGACCCAAGCCTGCCGGGCGCTTTGAAAGCGGCCGCCGCCGTGGGTTCGACGATCGCGAAGAATTCCGCGCCCGCGACGGCTTCGGCGGCGACGAATTCCGGCCTGGCCTGGAGGAGTAGACCCCAATGTCCGATACCGAAGTCAATCCGGCCGCACGACGGGCCGCCGTAGGCGCTCGCCGGCCGTTCTACCGCCGCCGCAAATCCTGCCCGTTCTCCGGCCCGAACGCCCCGAAGATCGACTACAAGGACGTGCGTCTGCTGTCCCGCTTCCTGTCGGAGCGCGGCAAGATCGTCCCCTCCCGCATCACGGCGGTGTCCGCGAAGAAGCAGCGTGAGCTCGCGGTGGCCATCAAGCGCGCTCGTTTCCTGGCGTTGCTGCCCTACATCGTCGCCTAAGGAGCAGGATTCATGGCCGCCGTAGAACTGATCCTGCTCCAGCGCGTCGAAAAGCTGGGCCAGATGGGCGATGTGGTGAAGGTGAAGCCGGGTTATGCCCGCAACTTCCTCCTGCCGCAGAAGAAGGCGCTACGCGCCAACAAGGACAACCGCGCGAAGTTCGAGCAGCAGCGTGCGCAGCTCGAGGCGCAGAACATCAAGCGCCGCGAGGAAGCCGAACGTGTGGCCGAACGGGTGATCGGGCTCTCCGTCGTCATCATCCGCCAGGCAGGCGAATCGGGTAGCCTGTATGGTTCGGTGTCAGCGCGCGATATCGCTGAGGGCGCCACCGCGGGCGGGCTGACGATCAACCGCTCCCAGGTCGTCCTGGAGCACCCGATAAAGACGCTCGGCCTATCACAAGTTCGCGTGTCGTTGCATCCGGAAGTGTCGATTCCGGTGACCGTCAACGTCGCCCGCAGCCCCGAAGAGGCCGAACGGCAGGCACGTGGAGAGCGGGCCAGCGCCGAGCCGGAAGAGGAAGAACAAGTCCCCACTGCAGAGAATATCTTCGAAGGCGATTCTCCGCAGCCGAACTGACCTCAGTTGCCTCCCCTGTTCGTGAAGGAACAGGGGTCAGGCCTGGCACGACGTATTGAACCTGACCTTTCCGCTGACGCTTTGACGTGACCGGCGTTGCTGATCCATGCTTGCCCCTTCTCCGGGTCGAGACCATGGATTGGAGAGCGATGCGCGCGTTTCTTGATGGCATTCTTCGCCGTATGATAACGGTCGGCCGGCTGACGGTGGTTTGGCCGGATGGGTCACACACCGAGTACGCGGGGGGAGACGGGCCTGGCGCGACCATGCGATTACGTGATGAGCGCACCATAAGACGGCTCGTGTCGAACCCGTCTCTCGCGACGGGGGAGGCCTATATGTCGGGCAGCCTGTCCGTGGAGGATGGCAGTATATACGATCTTCTGGACGTGATGCTGTTGAACCTGGAGAGCAATCCCGCCAGCCATCCACTGCTGCGCTTGCGGGAGATTTTGGCCGCGATCGTCCGGCGCGTGGTCCAGTACAATCCCGCCCGACGATCACGCCGTAACGTAGCACACCACTACGACCTGAATGGCCGCCTGTACAGCCTGTTCCTCGATCGGGACCGGCAATACTCCTGTGCCTACTTTCCGCGTGGCGATGAGACCCTGGAGGAAGCACAGGCGGCGAAGAAACGGCACATAGCGGCGAAATTATGCCTGGACCGGCCGGGCCTGCGCATACTGGACATCGGCTGCGGCTGGGGTGGGATGGCGCTGACCCTGGCTCGGGATTTCGGCGCCCAGGTGACCGGCATCACCCTGTCGCAGGAACAACTGGCCGAGGCGCGCGCCCGCGCAGCGGCCGAGGGCCTGGAAGATCGTGTCCAGTTCGAACTGCAGGACTATCGATCCGTTGAGGGAACCTTCGATCGAATCGTCTCGGTCGGCATGTTCGAGCATGTCGGCATCGGCCATTATCGCGCGTTCTTCGAAACCGTCGCCCGCTGTCTGAAACCGGACGGGGTGGCGCTGATCCATGCGATCGGGCGCAGCGACGGGCCGGGCAGCACGAATGCGTGGTTGCGGAAATACATCTTCCCCGGTGGCTACTCGCCCGCGCTGTCGGAGGTTCTGCCGGGGGTCGAGCGCTCCGGCCTGATGGCCACCGATATCGAAATCCTGCGGCTGCACTATGCGGAGACCTTGCGTCACTGGCGCCGGCGTTTTTCCGCGAATGGTGACGCGATCGCGGCGCTGTACGATGAGGCGTTCTGCCGCATGTTCGAGTTTTATCTGGCGGCTTCGGAGATCACCTTCCGTCGCCGCGGCCACATGGTCTGGCAGTTGCAGCTTACGCATGGACATGGGGTGGTGCCATTGACCCGCGACTACATCGCGTCGGTCGAGGCGGGGGAGACCGTGGGGCCGGTAGTCGAGGCCGCAAGCCCACTTCGGCGGTAGCAGCCAGCCCCTCGTACGCGTGGCAGGCGCATGGACAGGTGCGCTTGCATGACATCCCGACCGACGGTGGCAGGACCCGCCGATCCGTGGCAAGCTGGCTGTCGACCTTACGGGAGACGGACCATGCACTTCGGCGCTTCGATGTTCTTCACCGATTATTCGATGACCTCGGCTGCGCTCGCGAAGGCACTCGAGGAACGCGGCTTCGAGTCGATCTGGGCTCCCGAACACTCGCATATTCCGCTGTCGCGGCGGTCGCCCTGGCCGGGCGGCGCGGACCTGCCGAAGCAATACTACGACGTGATGGACCCGTTCGTGACGCTGACGGCAGCGGCGATGGTGACCACGACGCTGAAGATCGGCACCGGCGTTTGCCTGGTCAACCAGCGCGATCCTATCCAGACGGCGAAGCTGGTGGCCTCGATCGACCAGATCTCCGCCGGGCGCTTCCTGTTCGGCATCGGCGTCGGCTGGAATGCCGAGGAGATGGAGGACCACGGCACCACGTTCACCACACGCGCCAAATTGGTGCGCGAACGGGTGGAGGCGATGAAGGCGATCTGGACGAAATCCAAGCCGGAGTACAGCGGCGAGTTCGTCAATTTCGGTCCGATGATGACGTGGCCAAAGCCGGTCCAGCAGCCGCATCCGCCGGTGATCGTTGGTGGTGCGTTTCCTTATGGCGCCCGACGCGCGGTGCGTTACGGCGAGGGCTGGATCCCCCTGGCTGGCCGACCCGGACAATACGGTGATGCGTTCGACACGGTGCCGAAGTTCTGGGCAATGCTGCACGAGGCAGGTCGCGATCCGGCCTCCTGTCCGGTCTCGATATTCGGGGCCGGGGAAGATGGCGACACCTTGAAGCGCTATCGCGACCTCGGCGTCGTCCGTGTGACGCCCAGTTTGCCGGCGGCGAAGGAAGACGTCGTCCTGCCGATCCTGGATCGTTGGGCGGCGCTGATCCGTCAGACGGTGTGAGGTTTAAGGGGCAGGGCGAGGCGGACTATCGGACAATCGTTATATGCTGCGCCGGCCGACATTGCCGCCAGCTTGCCGGTGGCTAACATCAGTTGCCGGGCGCCCTCTCATAGTCCTCGATCAACCAGTCATCCGATTCCCCCGCCGCTCCGTCATACCACGCCGCCACCAATGGATGCTCCCGCACCGCCCGGCAGTATGCCGCCGTCGCCCCTGAAACCTCAGGCTGCCACCCCAAAAACCGAGCGACGACCGGCGCGAACATCGCATCCGCAGCACTGAGGTCCGTGCCGAACAGAAATGGTCCCCCACCCCCAAATCGCACCCGCGTCCCGGCCCACAGAGCCTCAATCCGTGCGATATCCTTCAAAGCCCCCTGCGTCCGCCCCAGCCCGGAAAAATCCCGCCCCAGATTCATCCACATCGCCATCCGCAGGTCCCGAAACCCGGCATGCATTTCGGCCGAAATCGACCGCGCATGCGCCCGAGCCACTCGGTCCGCCGGCCACAGCGCCGGCTCGAACTCGGCGCAGTAATCGCAGATCGCCAACGACTCCCAAACCGCCGCTCCGTT
>JAQGHW010000402.1 GCA_028291505.1 Rhodopila sp.
GGTCGAATACATGCACACTGGCCGGATCGAGCATCAGTTTCAGCCCGTCGCCCGCGCGCCGGATGCTGCGCGGTGGCAGGCGTGCGGCAACTTCGACCTCACCGACCAGGAATGTGACCAGCGTGTCGGCACCCAGCGGCTCGACGGTCAGGGCGGTGCCGGATAGGCACAGGCCGGTCGGCGCGCTGCTCCAGATCAAGCTTTCCGGGCGTATGCCGCACAACACGTCGCGAGGGCCCGGATGCTCGCACGGCATGGCGATGCCGTTTTCCAGCACCAACCCCCTGCGTTCAAGCCGGGCCGGCAACAAGTTCATTGCAGGCGCGCCGATAAAGCTGGCGACGAACGCCGTGGCCGGGGTTTCGTAAACCTCCTCCGGGGTGCCGATCTGCTCGATGCGGCCCTGGTTGAGGATGACGATCCGGTCCGCGAGGGTCATCGCCTCCACCTGATCGTGCGTCACATAGATCGTGGTGGTCGGCACCGCCAGACGCAGCTTCCGCAGTTCGGTGCGCATCTGGACACGCAGTCTGGCATCCAGGTTGGACAGCGGCTCATCGAACAAAAACAGTTTTGGATCCCGAACGATCGCTCGGCCCATCGCCACACGCTGGCGCTGACCGCCGGACAATTGCCGAGGCGTTCGCTGTAGTAACGGCTCGATTTCAAGCATGCGCGCGGCCTCGGCCACCCGGCGGCGGATCTCGGCTCGTTTCACATGCCGGTAGCGCAGCGCGAACGCCATGTTCTCCGCCACGGTCATATGCGGGTACAGCGCATAATCCTGGAACACCATCGCGATGTCCCTGTCCTTGGGCTCGCGGTGGGTTACCACCGAACCGTCGATGACGATATCGCCGGAGGTCGGTTCCTCCAGCCCGGCTATCATGCGCAGGATCGTGCTCTTGCCGCAGCCGCTAGGTCCGACGAGGACGACGAACTCATGCTCCGCCACGTCCAGATCGACGCCGTGAACGACCTCCACAGGACCGAAATTCTTGCGCAGCCTGCGCAGTTCCAACGTCGCCAACCGGTCTCCCCCAGCCTGCTGTCGAGGCTTTATGAGGCAAGCCTAACCGATTGGTCCTGAAGCGCCAGAGGCCGAAACCCGCACCCGGTTCTACGGCAGCGGTATGAACTCCTGCTCGTCACCAGCAACCGTGCCGAACCGCCGAGCTTTCCAGTCGGCCTTGGCCTGCTCGATCCGATCGCGCGATGAAGAAACGAAATTCCAGAAGATGTAACGGGGACCGTCCATCACCGCGCCACCCAGCATCAAAAGCCGAGCGCCCGTCGGTCCGGCCTGCACCGCCGGTTGATCGCCGGAGCGGAACAACAGCATCCGCCCAGCTTCGAAGCGAACACCTGCGACGTCGATCGAACCTTCAACAACGTAGGCACCCCGCTCCTCATGCCGATCCGGAAGCGGCAGCGTCGCGCCGGGCGCCAGTGTGGCGTCAGCGTAGAATAGCGGCCAATGCGTATCGACCGGAGACCGGATACCCCACCCGTCACCCGCGATCAGGCGCAGCCGAACGCCGCCGTCCTCCAGGACAGGCAGGGACGCTGCCGGATGGTGGGCGAATGCGGCCTCTGTTTCTTCCTTGGCCTTCGGTAGCGCGACCCACGACTGGATCCCGAACAGACGGTTGGGGTGGGTGCGAAGGCTTGCGTCCGTGCGCTCCGAGTGGGCGATGCCGCGGCCAGCGGTCATCCAGTTCACATCGCCTGGAACAATCGGTAGCTGCGTTCCCAGGCTGTCTCGATGCTGGATCGAGCCTTCGAACAAATAGGTGACCGTCGCCAGACCGATATGGGGATGCGGCCGGACGTCCAGCCCTGTGCCGGTCAGGAATTCCCCCGGTCCCATCTGATCGAAAAAGATGAACGGACCGATCATCTGTTTTTCCTTGGCGGGCAGGGCGCGATGCACCTCGAAGCCGCCCACATCGTGCGCCCTCGGCACGATCACCATCTCAATCCCGCTCGGTAGCGACGGCGGGCTAACGCCATCGGTTGAATTCCCGGCCATACCTTTCGCCTCGCTCTGGTCCAATTCGCACTGGATCATACGTGGGCCGTCCCGGCTATCCCGCACCCTCCCAACGCCGCAAACGTTTACACCGCCGCCCGCATCCCCTACCGTCGGCTTCCACACGCGAAGGCGAAAGCACCGCCCATGGCCGATCCCAGCGGGGATAGTCCGACCGACCACCACCTGACCGGCGCCATCGACTGCGACGTCCATCCGGCCGTTCCCACCACGCGCGCCCTGCTGCCCTATTTCGACGACTATTGGCGCGAGCACGTCCTGCGCCGGGGGCTGGAGCGTGAGAACTTCGAACCCAGCAGCTACCCCGTCAACGCCCCGATCAACGGCCGTCCCGACTGGCACCTGCCGTCCGGCCCGCCCGGCAGCAGCCTGCAGGCGTTGCAATCCCACCTGCTCGACCGCCTCCGCCCAAGCAGGGCGATCTGCAACGTCATCCACGGCGCCCAGGTCATGCTCAGCGAGGACCTGTCCGCCGCGTTCTGCCGCGCCCTCAACAACTGGATCAAGGCCGAGTGGCTCGACCGCGATCCCCGCCTGCGCGCCTCCATCGTCGTCCCGCCGCACAGCGCGGAACTCGCCGTCGAGGAAATCGAGCGCATCGCCCCCGACCACCGCTTCGTCCAGGTCCAGCTTCTCGCCATGGCCGAACTGCCGCTCGGGCGCCGCCAGAACTGGCCGATCTACAAGGCCGCCGAGGCCCACGGCCTGCCCATCGGCATCCACGCCGGCAGCAGTTTCCGCCACCCGCCCAGCGCCCTAGGCTGGCCGTCGTACTATCTGGAGGACTACGTCTCCCAGGCCCAAGGCTTCCAGGCCGCCCTCAACAGCCTGGTCAGTGAGGGCGTGTTCGTAAAATTTCCCGACCTGAAAGTCGTGCTCATCGAATCCGGCGTCACCTGGTTGCCGGCATCGCTCTGGCGTCTCGACAAGACCTGGCGTGGCGTCCGGGCCGAAGTGCCGTGGCTGGAACAACAGCCGACGGAAACCGTCCGCAAGCATGTCCGGCTGACCATGCAACCGTTCGATGCGCCACCGACCGAAAAACAGCTACAAACGCTGCTGGAACAACTAGGCTCCGACCGGATGCTGCTGTTCTCGTCCGACTACCCGCACTGGCACTTCGACGGCGACGACGCGTTACCGTCCGGACTGTCGGCCGAACTGATTCAAAAGATCTGTGTCGACAACCCGCTAGAGACGTACCCGCGCCTGAAGGACCCCGCCTTGAAGGAGACGACCTGATGAACATGACCGTCCTGGATCGCAAACCCGACCAGTCTTCCCAGAATGACACCCCCGCCCAAAGTCACATGGGTTTCATCGACTGCGACGTGCATCCATACGTCAAAGGGCCCAACGACTTCGACCCGTTCCTGTCCAAGCGCTGGCTTGAGCACAAACAGACCATCGGCGGCCGCCCCCGCCAAGGGCTGGCGAAGACATCAATGTACCCGCGCATGTCCCCCGGCGCCGGTATGCGGATGGACTCGTGGCCCAAGACGGGAGGCCACCCCGGTTCCGACTTGCCGCTGATGCAGGAGCAGCTTCTGGACCTGTTCGACGTCGCCTATGGCTTGCTCGCCCCACTGGTCGGCGGAGGCCCCGGCGAGCGCAACGTCGAATTCGGCGCTGCCATGGCCACCGCCGCCAACGAATGGCAGCTCGCCCATTGGTGCGACCCCGACCCCCGGTTGCTGGGCGCCATCCAGGTCAACATCGAGCACACCGAAGCCGCCATCGCCGAAATCGAGAAACGCGCCGGCGACCGCCGCTTCGCCCAGGTCAACGTCCCGCCCCGAGGCCTCGAACCGCTCGGTCGCCGCCGCTACTGGCCGATCCTGGAAGCGTGCGCCGCCAACAACTTCCCCGTGTCTCTGCACCTCGGCGGCACCAGCGGCCACGCATCGACCGGGGGAGGCTGGCCGTCCTTCTACCATGAAGAACACCCCTCCTACGTCCAGACCATGCAGACCCTGGTCACCAGCCTGGTCTGTGAGGGCGTCTTCGAACAAATCCCCAACCTGAAGATCGTGCTGGTAGAGGGCGGTTTCGCCTGGCTGCCCGCCTTGTGCTGGCGCCTGGACAAGCACTGGAAGCGCCTGAAAGCGGAAGTCCCGCACCTGAAGCGCTCGCCGTCCGAATACGTGCACGACCACATCTGGGTCACCACCCAGCCGATCGAGGAACCCGAACGGCCGCAAGACATGCTGGCCACATTGGAGTGGATCGGCCCCGACCGGGTCATGTTCTCCACCGATTATCCGCATTGGGATCAGGACGATCCACGGTACGCCTTCAAGATCCCGCTGCCGGATGATTGGAAGCGCAAGATCTACCGCGATAATGCGAAGGCGCTGTACAACCTGGACTGACCAATGACCCGACACGTCGTCGCCAAGGCCGAGGAAATCCAGGCCGGCACCTGCAAGATCGTGACCGTGAAGGGTCGCGAGATCGGTATCTTCAAGGTCGGCGACGACTTCTACGGACTGATCAATCGCTGTCCTCATCAGGGCGCGCCGTTGTGCCGTGGTGAGATCGTCAGTCGTCTGGTCGCGCCAACGCCCGGCGACTACCGGCTGACCCGTCCGGGCGAGATGATCCGTTGCCCCTGGCATTGCTGGGAGTACGACATCCGCACCGGCCAGTCGTTATGCGATCCCAACAGCGTCCATGCACGAGCCTTCGATGTCGCCGTGGAACCGGGCAAGACGCTGGTGGAAGGACCATTCGTTGCCGAGTCAGTGCAAGTGACGGTCGAGGAAAGTTACCTGGTCGTCACGATGTAATACCCGGCCCGTCGCTCTATTTGTGTCATGGCCGGGCTTGGCCCGGCGACCCATGTCTTTGTTTACACAGGGGAAAATCGTGGGTGACCGGCCCAAGCCCGGTCATGACACTATAGCCGCTATGCGTCATTGATTTCACCGGCTGGTATAATACCGGCCCGCATTGGCGTCGATCCTCCGACCGCCCGGGGTCCAGCAGGTCAACCCCCAGCCGCCAACCGAAGCGCCACACCGTAACGATCCACCAGATCGCAACTCCAATGATCGGTGACGTTGGTATCGTTGAGTTCCAGGTTGAAAAAGCTTGCCTCTGGTGTCTCGAACAGTGGGCCGGCATGCCAGGCGCCGCGCAGCAGCATCACCGCGGCGTCGCCGGGGATGCGGAACGCTCGGATATCCTCCAGGGCGGGCTGTGCTTCGGGCACGTCCTCGGCGGGCGGTGGGGCGACGGCCAACAGCCACGGCAGCCCGCCAGCCGACGCCAACACCTGGGTCACCTGACGATGCCGGGTGATGCGATTGATCACCAGACCTCGGTTCGGCAGGCGCATCGCATAGAACCGCGGGACACCGCCCGAAAGCTGCAAAGCCGCATCCTGAGGGCCGAACGCCGTGCCATCTTCCATCGGCGGTATGACCACGCCGTACGGCGCGAATGCAGCCACCGAGAGTTCCATGACCGGCAGATCCCGGATTTCAGGCATAGGTGTCCTCCTCCAGCAGTCCCGGCGGAATAGTCAGGTCGCGTTCGTCGTAGGCGCGCAGCGCAGCAACCACACCGTCTTCCTGCTCCAAAAGCAGACGGCGCACCAGGGCACGCAGTAGCCGCGGCAGCGCATGCTTGTGGCCGCTGATCGAGGTCGAATGCGGTCCCATGCTGACGAACGCCCCGAAGTTGAAGGCGTGAACACGCGACATCCACTTATCCGCCGGTGCCCGCGGCAGGAATTCAAACCCCTCTCCGAGATACGGAAACGCACCGAGTTCCGCGCTCGCCTCTTCCGGAGCCGGATCGAACCGGTCCCTCCAAAGCGTGACCCCGTGCGCCAGCGCGCGAAGCTCCGGCAGAACGGACAGGTCCAGCGCGTAGCCAGTGGCGCAGATCACGTGATCAAAATGAAAAGTCCGTCGCGGCGTTACAACGCGAATATCGGATCCGTTGAAAGAAACCCCATCCCAAGGGCTTGCCGCATGCATCCGAAAGCCGGGCAGGGCGGTGGCAGCCTCGAAACTGGCGACCCCCGGCGGCTGATCGAACGCCCGCATGTGGCGCGCGATGTTCCAGCGCACCTGGTCGCTCAATGCCGGCCAATGCGCCATCATTCCCGCGGTTTCCAGATGCCGGTGCGGGTTCACCACCGGCAGCGCCAGGCGGCGAAAACACACATCAACTGACGCAGCCCCGGCCTGCAACGCCACCACCGCCGCATCGAACGCAGAGGCACCGTGGCCCAGAATCCCAATCCGCTTGCCGCGAAACCGCTCGAACGCAATCGGCGTGCAAGCGTGGTCGTAACGATCAGCCGGCAGCGCCGCAACGACCGGAGGTACGCGCCATGCCCCGCCGCCCTCAAACCCCGTCGCCAGTACCACAGACCGAGCGAAACGAACCCCCCGCGACGTCTCAACCGCCAGAACTCCGTCACGCGGTCCAGGCCGGATATCCACAACCGAAACGTCGTTCTCGACCGGCAGGTCCAATACGGCGCGATACCAGCGTAGATACGCCATCCAATCCTGCCGCGGGACACGCGTGATCTGCTGCCACGCCGGCGCACCATGCCGCGCTTCATACCACGCGTGCACCGAAAGGCTGGGCTGACCAAACTCGATTCCGTTCTGCAGCTTGGGCGAGCGCAGTTCGGTCATGCGGGCGAAGTTCTCCCAGACGCCCTCCTGTCCAGCCGGGCGCGCATCCAACACCGCAACGTTGAACACGCCGTCGCGGCGCAAACCGTGTGCGATCGCCAGACCGGATTGGCCGCCGCCTGCAACCAGCACATCCGCACAGGGCTCACCGTCAACCGTCACCGGAACGACCCAGGACCGATCCGGATACGCCAGCGCCGCCAATTCCGCCCGCGCCTGCTCAGCCAGTGCCTGTTCCGCCGGACTCATGCGCTCCCCATCGTCACGGAATCCGATCGATACCGAATATCGTCATCGCATTGCCGCGCAGGATCGCCGCTTCAACCTCGGAACCAAGCTCCCGCAGCACCGCTCGGTGCGCCACCGGGCTATGCCACTCCGCCGTGTCCAGTTCAGCATTGCCAACGTGAGGCGGGAAAAACGGATGATCCGTACCGAACATGATCCGGTCAGCCCCCACCAGCGATATCAGCAGTGCCAGCGTCGGTGCCTGATACCCGATCGCATCGAAATACATCTGCGGCAAATAGGCGCTCGGCTGATGCCGCAGCCGCACCGGCGAATGAGCATCCCCCGCCACGCAGGCGTCCAATCTCGCCGCCAGGTATGGCAGCACGCCGCCAGCGTGCGCCACCATCAGGCGCAACCCGGGAAACCGGTCGAATGCGCCACCCAGGACCAACCGGGCAACAGCCGCCGTCGTTTCGAATGGGAAACCCAACGCCAACGGCATCGCATGCCCATAGCCCGCCAGTGCCTCGTTACCCAGACCATAATGCGGATGCACGAAGATCATCAGCCCCTCGCGCTCAGCCGCCGCCCACACCGGATCGAGCGCCGGATCGTCCAATCCCTTTCCCGCGCCGGTGCTGCCGATCACCGCCCCGCGAAGATGCGGCAGCCGACCGATCCGTTGCAACTCGCTCGCCGCCGCGACCGGATCGCGCACCGGCAGCAAACCCAACCCATAAAGACGCCCGGCGCCGGCCGCGCAAAACGCCTCCATGTCCTCATTGATTTCAGTTGCAACCGGTCCGGCCTCGGCGCCCGGCAGGAAATCCAGCCAGGGATTGGCCGGACTGACCACCGACACCGCAATACCGTGCCGGTCCATGAACAAAAGCTTGCGTGCGCCGTCCCAGTATTCACTGCCGATCGGGCGCCCCACGGACGTGCTCGCGTCGGCGTCCTCGCCAGGCAGGATCAGCATCCGATCCTGCCCATCGCGAGTCACAATCCGCGGAACCGCATCGCGAGCCCGCAACAACGACACATACCGGCCGGGATAAACGTGCGAATGCACGTCGATTGCGAGGCCCCCGCTGAAGCCAGTCTTCATTTCAATTCAGCCTCAGCATTGTCCCAAACCGAGTGCGTCCACGCGCCCTCCGGCTTCCTGGTGATGATGGGCGTGGACCCGCCAGTCAGCACCACGACGATCATCGGCGCCGTGGCCAGCACCGGGATCGACTGCGACACGATCACCCAGGGCAACAACCCCGGATCCAGCAGCCTCGAGTGCACGATCGCCGTGGCCAGCGCGATGCCGACCGCGGTAGCCAGCGCGAAGCCGGTCAGCGCCGCCTCCAGCGTCACGATCGCGTGGTAGATCAGGCTGCGCGGGCTGCTCACCGGATAGCCGAACAAACCGTTCCAGGTCGCGAGGACCACCTGCGGCGGTGACGGAAGAATGGGCCGGTCGTTCCACCAGTTCACCGGCATCAGGCCGGGCTCCGGGGCGTCCGGAGGTTGGTTGATCAGCGTGGCGGCAACCGACCACACCGCAAGCACCATGCACAATATCGCGGCGATCAACGCCGCCTGGCGCAGCCAACCCGGCATCGTCGCCCAGTATGATGGCGCGTTCGGACGAACCGAAAAATGCTCGGTCGGGACCTCAGCGATCGAATTCACCCGCAACCACTCGACCCGAGCCGCCTGCCGATTATCGTCACCACGCCCGCCCACTCCTGCCGCTCCGCATTGCAGCAGCAATTCTCGTGCCAGGGTGGTCCCGGCAGCCAGCGGCTGAAGGCGCATCAATCCTCTCCGCGCGCTCTGTGTCGCCTACGGAAGTGCCACCAGCACCGCCATCAACAATGAGCCGGCGCGTCCGCCACGCCCAGGCCAGCCTCACACCGTACCTGCATATCTACGTGTGTCCGAGACGGGTGCTGCCCAGTCCTGAATACAATCAAAAGTAGAGTTTTTTATATTGATTCTCTCCTAGATTGCACTACTCTCCCCGAGCCACCTCGATAACCGGTTGAATGGACAACTAAATGGACCTGGAGCTGTCTGCACCCGATCGCCGCACTCGTGTCCTGGTTGTGGAAGACGACGAGATGCAGGCGCAAATCCTGCAACTCGGGTTGGCTGGCGCAGGCTTCGAAGTGGATATCGTCAACAACGGGCTCGCCGCGGTCGGAATAGCAGCGGATCGACATTACGACGCCGTACTCATTGACTACAACATTCCCGAGATCGACGGCCTCGCAACCGCGAGATTGCTGGGCGATTTCTTCGGTCCCGTAGCCCGACCGGTGCTGATCGCGTTCACCGCGACGCCCGAACGCCTCATCGCCAGGGAGAACGGAGCAAACAGCGCGTTCGACCTGGTCCTCGACAAGTCATGTGGTCTCTCCGCCGTCATCTCCGCCATCACCAGCAGTGTCGCATCGGCGCCGGATACCGCAGCGAAGCAAGCGGCCCGGGATGTG
>JAQGHW010000406.1 GCA_028291505.1 Rhodopila sp.
GTGGTCGAGATCGTGGTTGGCGATGCGTTGCTGGATTTGCCGGAGATCCAGGCGTCCTTGTCACTGACCGAATTATACGAAGGGATCCAGTTCCCGCCGGATCCACCGATAACAGCTTGATCGGAGACGACCTTGACGGAACCGCCCGAACACTGACATTCCATTCATCGGTCTGACGTCCCCCCCAGCGCCTCCCGCTGCATTTCCAGCGCCAACCATTGCTCTTCCGCCTTAAGCAACGACGCCTGAGCGGCCTCCAGCGCCTTTGTCGTCTCAGCAAACTTCGCCGGCTGCCGCGTATACAGGTTCGCATCCGACAACACCCGGTTCAGCCGAGCGATCTCTCTCTCCAAATCGCCCATTTGGTTCGGCAGCGTCTCCAGCGCGTGCTTGTCCTTGAAACTCATCTTCCGGCTTTGCGGCTTGGAAACCGCATCGTCACGCGACCCGCGGGACCGTCCGCCCGACACACCCGTCGCCGCCTTCGCCGGCCCTCGCTGCGACAACATGTCGGAATATCCGCCAGCGTACTCGATCCACCGCCCATCGCCCTCGGTCGCGATCACCGACGTCACCACCCGATCCAGGAAATCGCGGTCGTGGCTGACCAGCAGCACCGTGCCGGCATAATCCGCCAGCCGCTCCTGCAACAACTCCAGCGTCTCCAGGTCCAGATCGTTGGTCGGCTCATCCAGCACCATCAGGTTGGACGGCTTGGCGAATGCCCGGGCCAATGTCAGCCGCCCACGCTCGCCGCCCGACAGCACGCCGACCGGCGTGTTCGCCTGCTCCGGACCGAACAGGAAATCCTTCATGTAGCTGACAACGTGCCGGTTCTGCCCGCCCACCGTCACTGTGTCGCCCGCCCCGCCGGTCAACGCCTGAGACAGCGTTTGTGCTGGATCAAGGGACTCCCGCCGTTGGTCCAATTCGACCTCGGCCAGATTGGTGCCTAGCTTCACCTCCCCGGTATCCGGCGCCAGCTTGCCGGTCAGCATGTTCAGCAATGTGGTCTTGCCGGCGCCGTTCTGCCCGACGATCCCGACCCGGTCGCCCCGAATGATGCGCGTGGAGAAATCCCGCACCACCGTTCGCCCGCCAAACGACTTCGACACCCCTTCCGCCACCATCACCAGCCGCCCGGACAGCTCCGCCTCGGCCGCGTCCAGCTTCACCTTGCCCACCGCCGAGCGCTGCTCCTTGTGCTTTTTGCGTAGAGCATGCAGGTCGCCCAGCCGCTTCTGGTTCCGCTTGCGCCTGGCGGTGACGCCGTAGCGCAGCCAGTCTTCCTCCATGACGATCTTGCGCGCTACCTTGTGCCGATCGGTTTCCTCCTGCTCCAGCACCTGGTCGCGCCAGCTCTCGAACTGGGCGAATCCCTGGTCCAGCACCCGGGTCACGCCGCGATCCAGCCAGACCGTGGTTCGGGAAATCCGTTCCAGCAGCCGCCGGTCATGGCTGATCAGCACGATGCCGGAGCGCATGCCTGCCAACTCGGCCTCCAGCCACTCGATGCCGGGCAGGTCGAGGTGGTTGGTCGGTTCGTCCAGCAGCAGGATATCGGGCTCCGGCGCCAGCACGCGGGCGAGGGCGGAGCGCCGAGCCTCGCCGCCCGAAAGTTTGGAAGGGTCTTCGTGGCCGGTGAGCCCGAGCTGTTCCAGCAGGTAGGAGGCGCGATAGTGGTCGGCGGCGGCGGCGTCACCCAAGCCGGCCTCGACGTACTCCAGCGTGGTGGCGAAACCGGCGAAATCCGGCTCCTGCGGCAGATACCTGATCGTCGCCCCCGGCTGAGCGAATCGCCGCCCAGAATCCGCCTGCACGAGCCCCGCCGCGATCCGCAGTAACGTGGATTTGCCGGAGCCGTTGCGCCCGACCAGGCACACCCGGTCACCGGCGGACACCGAAATACCGGCGCCGGCCAGTAGCGGGTCGGTGCCAAAGGTGAGGGAAATATCCTGAAGCGCGAGAAGGGGAGGAGCCATGGCGGTGCTCTACACCACATGGCGCGCGGGTGGGAGCGGGCCATGTGAGTGGTCAATCTTAACCCGTCGTGCCAAAAGGGCGATTGCGTGCACCCCGGACGGCAAGCCATTGCCCTCGGCCGACCGACTGCAACCCGATGAGACCGAACGCCCCCTGCAGGCGCGCCGGTCTCCAGCCAGGATGGTGATCATGATCGACGACAAGATGTTAGCGCAAATCGCCGGCAGAGACGGCTTCATAGCGGCGCTTGACCAAAGCGGCGGATCGACACCGGGCGCCCTTCGGCTCTACGGCATTCCGGACAGCGCCTATAGCGGCGACGCCGAGATGTTCCGGCTGATGCATGAAATGCGCGTGCGAATCATGACCGCATCGGCCTTCACCGGAGCCAAGGTCATCGCAGCCATCCTGTTCGAGGCCACGATGGACGGGCAGGCCGCCGGCAAGCCTGTTCCGGCGTTCCTATGGCAGGAACGGGGCGTCGTTCCGTTCCTGAAGGTCGACAAGGGGCTGGAGGCTGAGAAGGACGGTGTCAGCCTTATGAAGCCGATACCCGGCCTCGACGCGCTGCTTGCGAGGGCGGTCAAGCTTGGGGTCTTCGGCACTAAGATGCGCTCCGTGGTGAACCTGGCCTCGAAGGACGGTATCGCAGCCATCGTGGCGCAGCAGTTCGAGGTTGGCGCCCAGATCGCCGGACACGGACTGATGCCCATCCTGGAGCCGGAGATTTCGATCAAAAGCCCGGACAAGGCCGGCGCGGAAGCCATCCTTCGGGCGGAAGTGACCAGGCACCTCGACGCCTTGCCGGCGGGCCGCCAGGTGATGCTGAAGCTGACGATCCCAGACGTTCCGGATTTTTATGCCCCACTGATCGGCCACAAACGCGTGGCCAGGGTTGTCGCCCTGTCCGGCGGCTACACGCGGGACGACGCCTGTAAACGCCTCGCCGCCAATCACGGCATGATCGCGAGCTTTTCGCGGGCCCTTGCGGAAGGCCTCACGCATTCGATGAGTGACGCCGCGTTTGACGCGGCGCTGGCAAAGTCCATCGACGAGATCTATCGGGCGTCTACGGTGAAGGTTTGAGGCTGGTTGGCGCGAGACGGGGTTTGAGGCCGCGATTTTCGGGCGATGCGGCGGATCGCGGGGGACACCAGGATCGGGGGTTCGGAGACGCTCCGTTTGAAGGGAGTTCGCGACCTGAGCGGACATCTTTAGATAGGAACGAGTGGCCGGAGTTGGCCGGGATTGTCCCGCATCGGCGCAGAGCAGACATCGACGCGACAAGCCTTCGCCAACGTGCCTACGACAACCAATTTTCCACGTTCAGCCCACGGATGCGCTGGAACTCACCAAGGTTCGCCGTCACCACGGTCGCGCCCAACGCCTGAGCATGCGCCGCGATCAGCAGGTCATTCGATCCGATAGGCATGCCCGCGGCCTCCAGCTCAGCTCGGATGCCACCGTAACCATCGTCAGCCTGCACGTCGAAAGCCAGCACGGGCACCTCGGACAGGAATTGCTCAACCCTGCGCAGCAACTGCGACGACCTCTTTTTGGCGCAGCCATAGCGCAGTTCCGCCGCCACGATGACGCTGACGCAAACCGCATTGCCCGCTGCCCTGGCACGTTGAGCGGCAGGGCCGGCAGGGTTTCGGATCAACTCGCTGACGATGTTCGTGTCCAGCATGTATAGCACTGTCAGAAGATGTCCTTCGGCGTCGGCGGCGGATCGTCGATTTCCGGAAATTCCTCGTCCAATGGCGTCCAGCTATCCAGGAGAGCGGCCAGCCCCTTCCGGCGCACCGGCTCTATGATAAGGCGGTCACCATCACGGCTGATAATGGCCTCGCTGCCCGGCAATTCGAACTCCACCGGGATACGGATGGCCTGGTTGCGGTTGTTGCGAAACAGCCGGACGTGACGCGGTGCAGGACTGGACTGGGGCACGGCCGTAACCTCGTTGGCATATGCCATAGACATATACCTGCGGCGGTGCCCAACTCAAGCCCCACGTGCAACGGCGTAAGCGGCAACGGCAGTCACCGCCGGTTACCGCCGAAACCGCCCAAGCCGAAGCGCCGCGCGGCTTGTATCCCATGACGACCGAGCCGGATACCGCAAACTCCTGGGCGGCATGTCGAACCGAATCAACCGATCCAATCAGGACGCCCTCGGCCTCCAGATCAGCTCGGATGCCGCCGTAACCATCGTCAGCCGGCACGTCGAAAGCCAGCACCGGCACCTCGGACTGGAATTGCTTAACCCTGCGCTGCAACTCCGGCGACCCCTTTTTGGTACAGCCATAGCGCAGTTCCGCCGCCACGATGACGCTGACGCAAACCGCATCGCCCGCTGCCCTGTTGACGGCTTCGAAAAGGGCGGTTTCCGAGGGCCTTCTCTTCGCCATCCCTTTTACAACGGCTTTTCCATGAAGACGCTAAGCGGATCCGGCTTGTAGCCGGCAAAGGGATCGCAACGCTGGAAGCCAGCACCCTCGTAGAGGACCAATGCTGCCAGGCTCGCCACCCCCGTTTCAAGCCGCAGCACCGTCACCCCGGCAGCCTGTGCCGCCGAGATCAGCGAACCGAGCATTTCCTTGGCCAAACCCCGGCCTCTGCCATCTCTCTCAACCCACATCCGCTTGATCTCCGCCCAATCGTCATGCACGACCAGCGCGCCGGTTGCGACCGCTCGGCCGCCCGGCTCACGGGCGACCAAAAAGCACACCGGCGGTTCCCGAAGCGCATCCAGCGGAAGGTGATGGTTGCTCTCAGCAGGATACAGCATGGCCGAGTGGGCCTCGCCATTACGCAACAGTTCAATGATTTCGGGCTGGGACGGGTCCTCTCGCCTGATGGAAAGCTTAGCCACGGCTGTTCCTTGTCTTCCGCATGAACGAACTCAACCCCAACATAGGTCAGCCCACCCACCACCTGCACCCATCCCTTCCAACACCCCCAAAAATCGCTATGTTCCCGCCAAACCCCCACCCTGGGAGGCACCGCCCATGATCCGCCAACCCGACCCCAAACCCGATGTCATGGCCCGCCGCGACACCATCGTCGCCGGCCTCCGCGCGCTGCTCCGAGGATCCGGCCTCATCGCCGAACCCCGCCTGCTGAAACCGTACGAGACCGACGGCCTGTCCGCCTACCGCCAACCACCCCTGGCCGTAGCCCTGCCGGAAACCACCGAACAAACCGCCGCAGTCCTGCGCTACTGCCACCAGAACGGCGTCCGCGTCATCCCAAGAGGCGCCGGCACGTCGCTGTCAGGCGGAGCCCTCCCCATGGCCGACGCGGTGGTGGTCGGCATGATGCGGATGAACCAGATCCTCGACATCAACTATCCGGACCGCTGCGCCGTGGTGCAGGCGGGGGTCACCAATATCGGCATCACCAACGCCGTCTCCGACGACGGCTTCTTCTACGCCCCGGACCCGTCCAGCCAGCTTGCCTGCATGATCGGCGGCAACGTCAACATGAACTCCGGCGGCGCCCACTGCCTCAAATACGGCGTCACCGCCAACAACCTGCTCGGCCTCAAGATCGTCACCATCGACGGTCAGAACATCGACATCGGCGGTGCCCACCTCGACGCCGCCGGTTACGACTGGCTGGGCCTCCTCACCGGCAGCGAGGGCATGCTCGCCATCGTCACCGAGGTCACGGTTCGGATACTGCGTGGCCCCGAAGGTGCACGAGCCATGCTCGCCGCGTTCAATTCCAACGAAGTCGCCGGCGGCGCGGTCGACGCCATCATCTCCTCCGGCATCATCCCTGTGGCCCTCGAATTCATGGACCGGCCGGCCATCCACGCCTGCGAGGCTTTCGCCCACGCCGGCTACCCGCTCGACGCCGAGGCCATGCTCATCATCGAAGTCGAAGGCAGCCCCGAGGAACAGGACC
>JAQGHW010000472.1 GCA_028291505.1 Rhodopila sp.
CACGTTGAAGGTCGTCGCATCGCCCGGCGGCGCGGATTCGGTCAGTTGCTTGATCGACGTGTTGCTTTCGGGACTCAGGTCGGACGCCCCGGGTGCGAAGGTCAGGCGCAGGCCGGTCGTGGTCGGCGCGGCGGCGGTCGCGGCCTTGTCGGAAATCGCTGGGGTTGGCGGCGGCGGCGCTCCGGGCGGCGGTGCCTGCGGCGTGATCGGTGCGAAGGAGGCAGTATCCGGGACGGTTGCCGGCAGCGTGGGTTGCGGGACAGGGGGGGCGGCCGGAGAAGCCGCCGGCGCCTCACGCGTAGCCACGGTGGGCCGAGTCGGCACGACCGAGGAGGGTCCGGCACGCGACGGATGGCTGACCGCCGGATGGTCGGGCAGCGCCTGCAGCGCATGCAGGTCAACCGTGACCTGTGCAATTGCAGGTGTTGCTGCGGTCAGGAATACCGCACTCAGGATCGGCAATGGGCGCATAGCAACGATTGGTAGCGGAAGCTGCTGTTCCGTTCAATGAACCATCCCGTGCGCGATCCCAGGCGGCGGTTTGTACCGTCGGACGTACCCCGGATGCCCCGATTGTCGGTCGCGGGTGGCCGGGCAACCGTCGCGGCATGTTCGCTCGTGACACCGGAATAATGCCAGCCGCCATAATGCTGTGCTGGCGCCTGTGGCGCGTTCGGTCCCAACATTGACAATTCCGGCTCGACGGGCCGCTAATCGCACGATCAGTGCGCAGGGAGCGTCCCATGAACCATGTCAGCCTTGGCCCCCTCGGCATCGATTCCCTCATCAACGATCCAGTCGCCCGAGCCCGCGATCTGGGACCAGAGATCACCGCCGCCGCGGACGAAATCGAGCACAACCAGGTCATACCCGAACCCCTGCTGACCCATATCCATGAGGCAAGACTGGCCCGCATCCTGCTGCCGCGCTCGGTCGACGGGGATCAGCTTGATCCGTGGACCTATCTGCACGCCATCGAGGAAATCAGCCGCCACGACGCATCAGTCGGCTGGAACCTGTTCGTCGCCAACAGCGCCGCGCTGATCGCCCCGTTCATCCCGCTGGAAACAGCCAGGGCGATCTTCGCCGATCCGCGCGCCTGGGTCTCCTGGGGGCCACCCAACCAGTACAAGGCACAGGCCGAACCGGGTGGTTATCGGGTCAGCGGTGAGTGGCACTTCGCCAGCGGCAGCCGTCAGGCCACCTGGATGGGTGCGCATTGCCAGGTCACCGAACCGGACGGGTCGGTGCGCCTGAACCGCTTCGGCCGGCCAACCACGCGCACCCTGCTGTTCCGCAAGGAGCACGCCGAACCGATCCGCGACTGGAACACCATCGGCATGCGCGGCACCGCGTCCGAGGGGTATCGCGTCACCGACCTGTTCGTCCCCGAAGCCTACAGCGGCACCCGTGAAGACCCTGCCCTGCGCCGGGACACCGGGCCGCTGTATGCGTTCACCATGCAAGGGCTTTACGCCGTCGGCGTCGCGGCGGTCGCGTTCGGGATCGCCCGGGCGATGCTGGATGATTTCATTTCCCTCGCCACTGAAAAGACCCCGCGCGGCTTGCAGCGTCTCGCCGACAGCCCCGTGGTCCAGGCCGACGTGGCGCGTCGGGAGGCTCAGCTTGGGGCCGCGCGCGCCTGGCTGGTCGAGATCCTGAAAGACGTCTGGTCCACCGCCGACGAAATCGCCGCCATCGACCTTAGCGCCCGCGTCCGCGTGCGGTTGGCTTGTGCACATGCCATCAGCAGTGCGGTCGAGGTGGCGGACTACGTCTACAAGGCCGCGGGCACCTCGGCGATCTTCCGGGGAACACCGTTAGAGCGTCGCTTCCGCGACATCCATACTCTGTCGCAACAGATCCAGTCCCGCGACTCGCATTTCGAGGCTGTGGGGAGGGTGATGTTCAACGGCGACCCTGATGGGGTATTCCTGTAGCCGTTCAATTTAGGGAACACGATATGACGCAACTGACACTGGCCAAGGCTCAGACGATCATCACGGCCGCATTGGCGCTTTCGCGGGAGAAGTCGTTGGCGCCGATGGCGGTCGTCGTGCTGGATGCGCGCGGCGTGATGAAGGCGTTTGGCGCTGAGGATGGCACCGCGTTGCGCCGTGCTGACATCGCGATCGGCAAGGCGTACGGCGCGCTGTCGATGGGCGTGGGGTCCCGCACGCTGGGCAAGCGGGCGGAGGAGCGGCCGCATTTCATCGCCGCCGTCACCCACGCGGTGGGCGGAACGCTGATCCCCGTGGCCGGCGGCGTGCTGATCCGCGGCGACGACAAGAGCATTATCGGCGCGGTCGGTGTGACCGGCGACACCTCGGACAATGATGAGGCTGCCGCGCTGGCCGGCCTGGCCGCCGCCGGCCTGATCGCCGACCCGAGTTGACCGGAGCGGGATTCTCAAGCTTTCGTTAACCAGTCGTTGTCTATGATCCGCGCGTCCCCTGGGAGTGCGGATCATGGAGGCGATTAGATGTCGCGATCTGACGGATGTGCCGGGTCGGCCCGGTTCATTCTCATATCGGCTGCGCAATTGCTGGAGGCGGGAAGCCGTGGCTGCCATTAGTTGGCGCTGAGGTAAAAGCGGGCACGTTATCGGCAAGCGCTCCTATACGCGGCAGGCCGATATCAGCATCGAAACCTGCCGCGTTTCTCCAACCTGGCTTTGTCACGCCTTGAAGGCGGCCACCGCCTTTTCGTCAAACTTCAGGCCCAGCCCGGGTTTGTTCGGCAGCACGAGTTCACCATTCTCGATCGCGGGGGTTTCTTCATAGAGGCACAGCATCCACGGCATGTATTCCACTGTCAGCCCGTTCGGGCAGGCGGCGACCATGTGCAGCAGGATTTCCGGCATGACGTGGCTGACGACGGGCAGGTTGAACGCCTCGGCCATCCCGGCGACCTTCATCCATTGCGTTACGCCACCGACACGACAGATGTCGATCATTACGATATCAACAGACCGGGCCTCGATCATGTGGCGGAAGGGGACGATGCCCCAGACGTACTCGCCGCCGGCGATGGGGGTTTTCAGGGCGGCGGTGACGCGGGCGAGGCCCTGGTAGTCGTCGGCGGTCGTTACGTCTTCCAGCCAGAACAGGCCGACGTCTTCGATGCGGCTGCCGATGTCGATCGCCTGTTCGGGGCGCCAGCGCTGGTTGATGTCGCACATCAGCTTGATGTCGGGGCCGATCGCTTCACGCACCACGCGGATGCGGCGGACTTCCTCGGCTGGGGTGGGATTGCCGGGCAGGGCCATCTGGGTTTTCATTTCGATGAAACCCTTCTGGACCAGGATTTGCGCCGCGCGCTGGGCCTGGTTGTCGGTCAGGCCGCGACGCAGCGAGCCGGAGGCGTAGGTCGCCACGCGATCCCGATGGCCACCGAGCAGCTTCCATAGCGGCTGGTCGAGGGCCTTGCCCTTGATATCCCATAGCGCGATGTCGATCGCTGATAGCGCCAGCGTGAAGATGCCGCCCGGGCCGCACGAATCGCCGGTGCCGGCGCGCAGTTTGGCAACGATTTTCTCGATCCGCAGAGGGTCTTCGCCGACGGTCAGGGCGGCGAGTTCCTCGACCGCGACGCGCAGGCTGCCGGTCATCTTGCCGCCGTAGAAGGTTAGGCCGATGCCCTCAATCCCGCTGTCGGTACGCAACCGCAGGATGACGACGGGGCGGGTGCGGCCGGCTTCCTCCGGCATGTTCGCCAGCGGGTCGTCTTCCGGGATGCGCAACGTGGTTGCTTCGTAGCTGGTGATTTTCATGACGGTTCCTCTCCCGATGGCCGGAGGGATTGTAGTGGGGAAGCGTTGGGCGTGCAATTTGCCTTGCTCCCACAGCGGGAGCAAGCTATGACTATGGGATGCGGATCATCTCCGTTGGTACGTTGAAGGCGTTCTGGGAAATTCCGGAGCATCGTGATGCAGAGCAGCCGTTGCGAACCTGGGTCCGGGTAGTGCGGGCTGCGTCCTGGCCT
>JAQGHW010000475.1 GCA_028291505.1 Rhodopila sp.
ACTGAATCCGAGGCTGATCTATGCCACGATCAAAGGTTTTGGGACATACGGCCCCTACAGCGGTTACAAGAGCTTCGAGCCGATCGCCCAGGCAATGGGGGGCGCCATGGCCGTCACCGGATTTCCGGAGAACCCGCCCACGTACGTCTTTCCGGCGATCGGTGATTCCGGCACCGGAATGCACATGGCGATCGGCATCCTGGCCGCGTTGCAGCAGCGGCACACCAGCGGGAAGGGACAGCATGTCGAAGTGTCGATGCAGGACGCCGTCGTCAACCTGATCCGCGTCAGCCTGCGCGACCACCAGCGGTACGGCCACCCACCGCCGCGCGTCGGCAATCAACTCGGCCGTACTGTGCCAGGAACGACGTATCCCTGCGCTCCCGGCGGCCCCAACGACTACGTCTACATCTTCGCCCAGCCGCAGATGTGGAAACCGTTACTAGGGGCGATCGGACAGCCGGAACTGGCGGACGATCCGCGCTTCAAGACGCCGGAGGCCAGGTGGGAAAGCCGCGAAGCGCTGAACGCCATCATCGAAGCGTGGACCCGTCAGCGCACCAAGCACGAGGTCATGCAACTGCTCGGTGACGCCGGAGTCCCCAGCGGCGCCTGCCAGGACACCGGTGAGGTGTTGAACGACCCGCATCTGCGCGCCCGGGACATGATCGTAGACATAGATTTCCCGACCCGCGGCACGTACCAGACGGTAGGCTGCCCGATCAAACTGTCCGACTCGCCCGCCGAGATCACCCGCCCCCCATTGCTGGGCGAACACACGGACGAAGTGCTGGCCGGGCTGTGCGGGGTCAGCCCGGAAGAGCTGCGCCGCCTGCACGAATCCGGCGTAGTCTGAAAACCAGCCACGATGCACCAGCGACCCACCCTGCGACCCACCCTACGACCGGCGGTGATCCGCCAGCCAGAAGCCCTGCGCCGGCAACCGACCCGTTGGTGCGGAAGCCCATAAAACGTGTCTCCGCGATCTCCGGGCCCTCCGTGTTGAACGCGGTGGCAGCACCGCCCCCAACGACCCTTTCGTCCCCGCCAGGCGATTGACCCCCCGGGGTCCACGGAATGCCGCGCAAGTCGACCGCATCGAGTGGACGATAGTATGCGCCGTTAGTATTTGGGTAACAATATTTAAACAAAACGAATTTGACAATCCAGTTCCGATCTGCGACCCTTGATCCATGATTAACATACTTCACAAGGCTAAGTTTCCAGCGGGCGCCAGTGCCGGCTTCCAAGAATTCATACGTATGTAAACGAGAATAGGTTTTACCTCCAACCTGGCCTCGACAGCATTTAATTTTATCAAGTCGTTTCTGATCATCCCGAGACCGCGGTTGAAGATATCCGGAACGCGAGCCACGCCGACCGAGCAATCCTGACTTCGTTGACCCGCGGTTCCGCCCCGCAATTCCCCAGGAGGCATGCTTGACCAGGGCTGCAACCATCCATGTTAGCAACGCGCTTCAAGTCCTCGCGGCCAGCCCCGACGCCGAAATCTGGCAAAACCAGTATGGCGGCGTCTGGAGCACGGCTGCGAACTGGTTGGACATCATCACCGGCTCGACTGCCACCAGCCCGCCGACCAGCCTCAACCCCGTCACCATCACCGGCGGCATCAACAACAATTTCACCGATATCGTCGGTAGCGGAGCCGCCGCACAGCTATCGATCAACAACGACGTCCTGCTCTATGGCACGGCGATCGTCAGCGGCGCTGTAACGCTTGGCGGGTCGGCCGATTTCGATCTCGATGGCGGGGGCCTCGTCGCCGCAGGCCTGAACCTCGGGGACAGCGCGTCGATGGTCGTCGGCGCCGGCAGTTGGGCCGTAATAGCCGGCGGCGGCACGTTGGCTGCCGGCTTCCTCACCATCGTAGGCGGCAGCACCGTGGGCCTCGGCGCCCTGGTCGCCAACAACATCAATACCGGGTACTCGGTCGAAACCAGTACGATCGCCGTGGATGACGGCTCTTCGCTGGAGGTCGGCATCGCCGGCGGCGTATCGCTAGGCGCCATCACCATCGACGCCGGACAGTCGGCCGCCATCAGCGGCAAGCTCTACGGCAACATCGTGGCCAACGGCACGATTGCGGTACAGGCAGGTGGTACCCTCACCATCGATGTCGGCGACCCATATGGCACCGCACGCAACATCGGCGGCAGCGGCATGTTGTTGATAAGCGAGAACAGTCTGCTGAGGCTCGGGATCGCCGACACCGCGGCAATCCGGTTCGGTGGCCCGGCGGGAACCCTCGCCCTGGATGTGCTGCCCAGCGGCACGATCAGCGGCTTCGTGGGTGGCGATTCGATCGAGCTCATCGGCGGCGCGACCGTCATGGCGACAAGTCTCAGCTACACCCAGACCAGCAACAGCGTCGCCACGCTCACATTGAGCAAGGCGGGCAGGGTGGTCGGTACCCTGACACTCGCCGGCAACTACGCCGGCAGCATGTTCCACCTCGGGTTCGACACGCAAGGCGATGGCATCATCACCCTGCAGACCCCCGGCATCGCCCCCGTTCAGCCCAGTCTGATCGTCGGCACCGGGGGCGCCGATGTGCTTGTCGCGACCGCGAATAACCAGACGCTGACCGGCTTCGGCGGGACCGACACACTAGGTGCGGCGACGTTTGCCGGGATCGACTTCAAGGATACCAGCGCCAACCTGAACGGCAGCACGATCACATCCTTCGGTGCCACTGAGTTGATCGACCTGACCGATATGAACCCGAACACGGTCACGGTCAGCTACGCCCCCGGCACCCCGACCGCCACGCTGACCGTGACCGACGGCACCCACACCGCCACCATCGCACTGTCGCTCAGCGCCCCGCTGCCACCGGGCTTTTTCACATCGGCCTCGGACGGGGCGGCCGGCACCATCGTGAGGTATAACGCCGCCAACATCGACGTCGATACGTTCGCCGCCACGCCCGGTGGCCTGTACGGCACCGCGGCTAACTGGCAGGACATCACCACCGGCACCATCGCGGCGCAGGCTCCGAGCTATGGCAACGCCGTCAACATTGCCGGTGGCGCGACATACACCAACATCACCGGCAGCGGCTTCGCGGCCAGCCTCGTGATGAGCGGTGACGTGCTGCTGTGGGGCAGCCTCGTGGCCGGCAGCAAGCTTGCCGGGGTCACCGGCGCGATGACGCAGACCGGCACCCTTGCCCTGGATGGCGCCGCGCATCTGGTGCTTGCCGGCACCGCCAGCATCGGCGGCCTGGTCGAGATCGGCGGCGCCAGCACGCTTACCGCCGCGGCCATGATTTTCTCCAGCAACGGCGCCTCCGTCCTGGCAGTCAACGGCAGTTCCGTGCAGTTCACCACACTCCTCCCGAGCGGCGGCTCGACTTACGACACCTCGGCCATCGTCGTGGACGCGACATCCACGATCGAGATCGGCACCGGCGGCAGCCTCGCCGCGGGGGCACTGACGATCGACCGCGGGGTGACGGCGAACCTGTCCGGGACGATCAGCGGCAACGTCGTGGTCAACGGCACCCTGATCGCCATCGGCACGCTTGCCGTCGTGCCGCTCGGTCTGGCCGCGCCGTCAGTCACCGGTTCCGGCACGCTTGTACTGACCTACGGCGACACGTTGAGCCTTGCCGGTCCGGACTCCGCCGCGATCCTGTTCAGCCAGACCTCATCCGGCAGCTATGCCAGCACCACGGAAACGCTGGTGCTGGGCACCAGCATGCCCACGGCCGTCATCAGTGGGTTTGTGAAGGGCGATGTCATCACCGTTGGGCTGATCGTCACCAACCTGACCTGGAACGGCGCCAGCCTGGTGCTGCTGAACGGCGGCACCACGGTCGGCACGCTTCTGCTGTCCGGGATCCATGCCGCCAACCAGTTTCAGGTTCAGCTCGCGCCCGACGGCCTGTCGAGCATCATCACCTATGCCGCGACGCCGGCCACCTCCAGCGGCAATTCGGTCAGCGGCAACGCCGACCTTTATGCCTGGAACAACGTCAACGGCGGAGTCTGGAGCGTCGCCGCCGACTGGACCGACACGACCGCCGGCGGCGCCCCCACCGCCGCACCGGGCGCCAGCAACGCGGTCACCATCAATAACAACCCCGGCGGATCCACAAGCCAGATCATCTATGGCCCCGCCGCGGCGGCCTCACTGACCATTTCCGGCGCCGCCAATACGATCCTGATCGGGAACATCGCTGTCACTGGCGTGTTCTCCGTCGCCGAGTTCGGCACCACCTCAGCCGGTGTCGCGCTCGTCGGCGGCACGAATTTGAGTGCCGGCAGCCTGAATGTTACATCGTTGTTGCGACTATCCGGTGCCAGCCTCCTGACCGTTCTCGGATTATCGACCGGCACGTTCATCTCCGGGGAGCTGAGTGTGGGTGGCGGCAGTGCCGTCCGGATATCCGGGGGAACCAGCGTCATCAGCGGCATGGTCGCGGTGGATGGGTCCTCCAGCGTCGAGTTCGGCACCGCGGGCACCGCAACCTCAGGCACCCTGGCCATCGACTACCTGCAGACGCTCACGCTCCAAGGTGTCGGGACGATCGCGGCCAATCTGGTGCTCAACGGCAGCCTCGTGGTCTATTCCGGAACCATCGAGGGTTTCGGCGGTACGGCGGGCTCCATCAGCGGCAACGGCACCATCACCCTCGGCGCATTGGGCGCATCCGGTTCGCTGATCCTGAACGCCTCCGACACCAACCCGATCAATTTTGTCGGCTATTCGGCGAACGGCGTCGGCTACGCCTTTGAGAGCCTGGAACTGAAAGGTCCGCTGCGGACCGGCACGATCAGCGGCTTCGTCGCCGGCGACACGATCATCGTCGACCGAAACGTCACCGGTGCCACATTCGTCCAGACCACTGCCAGTCTGGGCACGCTCACGCTGACCAACGGTGCCACTATCGTTGGCACGCTGACCTTTGCCGGAAACTACGCGGCCAGCCTGTTCCAGGTCGATATGGCCCCAGCGACCGGGGTCGCCACGATCTCACTGCAGACCGTTCCCACCGCCACCGGCACCGCGTCGGCCAGTACCGGCAGCCACGCCTACAAATGGACCGGTGCCAGTGGTGGAAACTGGGCCACCGCCGCCAATTGGCAGGATTTGACCACCGGCACGCCGCCCACCCTGGTGCCGGGCAGCGGCAATGCCGTGACGATCTCCGGCAGCGTCAGCGCTGGTCAGTACACCACGATCGGCGGCAATGGCGCGACCGCCGACCTGGCGGTCACCGGCAACGTGCTGCTGACGGGTCAGGTCACCGTCGCCGGGGCCGTGCATGTTTCGAGCGGTACCGGCCCGGCCACCGCGCTGACACTCGCAGCCGGCGCACGACTGACGGCCGGTGCCTCCGCCGAGATTTTTGGCAGGCTGGAGGTCGGCGGCGGCAGCTCCGTCACGCTGCCCGGCTACGCCCTGCTGTTTGGCGGCTCCCTGCTGGCGCTGGGTGGAAGCATCGTTCAGGCCGGCGGCTTGATCGGCGACAGCAGCGGCGACGTGATCGCGATCGACGCCAATTCCGTCGTGAAGATCGGCACCTCAGCCAGCACCGCTGCCGGCGCGTTGACCATTGCGTCCGGTGCCCCCGCTGAATTCGCCGGTTTGATCTACGGCAGCGTCGTCGTCAACGGTGCGTTGTGGGTCGCCGGCGGCGGCACGTTGTTCATCGATATGAACGCAACGGCGGAGAATGACCCCTACGCCAGCAACCCAACGATCAGCGGCACCGGCTTGCTCGTGCTGACCGCCGGCAGCACGCTCGGTCTGGGGGTGGTCGACAGTGCTGCGATCCTGTTCGACGGACCCAATGCAACGCTGGTGCTGGCCGCGATGCCGACCGCCGCGATCAGTGGCTTCGCCGCCGGCGACCAGATCCAGGTGGACCAGACCGTCACCGGCATGACCTACAAGCAGACCAACAGCAACCTCGCCACGCTCACCCTGACCAACGGCGCCAGCACGGTCGGAACCCTTAAGGTGGCTGGCAATTTCAGTGGTGGGGCCAGCGCGTTCCATCTCGACACCGCCCCGAACGGCGCAACGGCGGTGATCACGCTGCAGTCGCTGCTCATCGCGCCGCCGCAGATGACGCTGATCCAAGGCACGGTCGGGGCCGATGTGCTGACGGCATCCGGGAATGGCCAGACCATCACCGGCGGCGGCGGCGGCGATATACTTAGCGGCGGCGCCTTCACCAGCATCGACTTCAAGGATTACTCGTTCTATCTGAGCGGCAGCGCGATCCAGAACTTTCCCCATCCGACGTGATCGACTTCCTGGACGTCAGCGCCGGCAGCGCGAGCGTGGCCTACGCGGCCGGCACGCTCTCAATCACCGACGGCACGCATGCGGCTGTGCTCAGCCTGACCTTCGGCGTCGCGCCCCCATCCGGTTCCTTCCACATTGCCAGCGATGGCGCCGCTGGCACCAAACTCACCTGGTCCTGACCGGCGGCGTTCGCTGCGTCCGATGCGATCAAACTAGCGCATTTTTAGGCTGACTGGAAACAGTCAGCATGCTCTAGACCATTGTTTTCACGAGCAACTTATCAGCCGGACTGTTCCAGTCAGGCTGATGTTGCTCTAATGCTGGACCAGCGGCATAACGACGTGGATCGCGACCAATATCAGCACCAGAACCACCGCCACCCGGATCAACCCGCCGAACAGCCGCAATGATCCGATGATCAGCACTGCCGCCAGGGCGAGGAGGATCACGGTCTGGATATTCTGCGGCACCCCGAACTGCGTCAGTTGGTCGCGCAGCCACAATTCGACGGTGACGATGCCGGCGACGATCAGGTCGCCCAACCTTATCAGAAGCTGAAGCAGGCTATTTATCACGTCCCTGAAATTATCCATCATGCTCTCCTGAAGAACGAACACTAAGGTCGTGCCTAACCCAGCGATATGGCAGGGAGTCGTCACCGAAACGTGACGCTTATGCTTCGTTCCGCACCCGCCTATCCAGCGGGCGCGGTTCGCCTGCCAGGCAACCTACGCCGCCACCAACATCCGTCCGGCCGCCGCCAGCAGCCGCCTGTCCCGAGTCAACAGCAACGCACCAGCGGTCAAACGGACCGACGCCAGCAAATGGATGTCGACATACCCCAGGCCCGTCCCGAACAGAATCTCCCGTTCGATAAAGTCCAGTACCTCGGGGTCGCGTGCCACGATGGCCTGAGGCAACCCGCGCAGGGCCCCCAGGATGATCGCGCGCTGGCGAAGGCTGCCGGTTGCGATCTCACCCAGCACAAACGGATGGCCCAGAACCCGGCCCCGTTCGAGCAGGTCGGTCAGGATCGCATCACCGTGACGCAGATGATCGATCCAGACCGAGGTATCGACCAGGATCAAGCCGGTTCGGATTGCCGCCGTGGCACGGTGCCGAGGCCAGGTTCGCTGCCGCCAAGGCGCGCCAGACGGCGGGCGCTTTCCCGTTCGATCAAGGCTTTGAGCGCTTCACGCACCAAAGCAGATTTTTCCCGGACGCCGGTGAAGCCCTGGGCTTCCCTGACAAGATCATCGTCCAAGGCCAGTGTCGTCCGCATGAGCCATGCTCCTTCGCTGCACGCAATATCGCATCATTCGATGCAACTTTCAATGCCTTCGTTGTATCCTGCCATCGTGACGCAGGCCGCCGCCCGCGCTAGACCACCATCACAAGCCGGGAGGACCCCCCATGACCGCGATCAACATGAATTTCGCGTCCCCACGCCTGCTGCTGGTATCCGCCGGCGCGGTTCGCCAGATCGCCGACGTGCTGACGAAATTCGGCCTGTCCAGGCCATTGGTTGTCACCGATCCGTTCATGGTCAGCTCCGGCCACCTGCGCCATTGCCTGGATCCGCTGACCGCCGCGGGCCTGGCGGTCTCCGTCTTCAGCGACACCGTGCCCGACCCGACCGACACCGTGATCGAGGCCGGAGTCCTGGCGCTCAACAAGGGCGACTTCGACTGCTTGATCGGTTTCGGCGGCGGCTCGCCCATCGATACCGCCAAGGCGATGGCGATCCTGGCAGCCGGCGCCAAGGAGGGCAGGACCAA
>JAQGHW010000498.1 GCA_028291505.1 Rhodopila sp.
GTGACGAGCACGCGCTTTCCACGGAGATCGACGCCCGCCAGCACGTCGTCGGTGGTGGACATCACTCCGAAACCATTGCTCATGACAAACTCCTTCATCATTGGACACATCACTCCCCTCGGCGGCAAACCGTTGCCCGCCCGCCTGGTTTGGCGTAAGAGGAGAGCCTCTCCGTTTGAGATACGGAGACATTCTCCGTTTTCCAAGGGTGTCTTGAGAGTGGCCGATGAGGACGAACCCACTGCGGTCCGCAAGCCGAGGGCCGACGCCCAGCGCAACCGCATCCGCTTGCTCGAAACGGCGAAGACCGCCTTCGCTGCAAAGGGATCTGCCGCGAGCCTCGATGAGATCGCTCGGACCGCTGGTGTCGGGGCCGGGACCCTCTACCGTCATTTTCCTACCCGCGACGCGCTGATCGAGGCGGTCTATCGCAACGAGACGGATCAGCTTGTTGCAGCGGCCACCTGTCTCGCCGAGATGCATCCTCCCGTGACGGCCCTGCGCGAATGGTTGCTGATGTTCGTGGATTATATGGCCACCAAGCACGGAATGTACGAGGCGCTCAATTCGCTCGTCGGCGGCACGTCCGATCTGCACTCAGCGTCCACGGCACAGGTGAAGCAGGCAATTGCAAAGCTGGTCGATCGTGCGGTCGCGAGCGGCGACATCCGTCTGGACCTTGACCCGCTCGACCTGCTGCGCGCGCTGGCCGGCGTTGCGAACATAAGTTCGGGACCGGATGGTAAGCAGGCCGCCAAGCGTATGGTCGACATCCTGATCGCGGGCATCCGGATCCAGACGTAAGCCGTCAGTGCCGTGGATTAGTGCTGACCTCGCTGGCCCTTCCGATTATACCCGGTCCTCGGAGACGAGCCGGCATGACGGCGGGTCCGCGCCACGCCGAACCATTCGCGCGGCCCCTCATCCGATTCCGCCAAGCGGTTAAAGGGCCATCCCACCGTCAATCGTCAGGCTGGAGCCCGTCATGTAGCCGGACTCTCCGCTCGCCAGGTAGGCGACGAGACCGGCAATCTCGTCGGGATCGCCGACGCGCTTCAGCGGGATCGACGGCACTATGCTATCGATGTGGCCTGCCGTCATGTCGGTGAGCGTCGGCCCGGGCTGGATGTTGTTCACAGTGATGCCGCGCGGAGCGAGATCGACCGCGATTCCTTTGACCATGACGGCCACCGCGGCCTTGGTCATCGCGTAGACGCTGGATCCGGGATAGCCGCTCCGAACCGCGGTGTTGCTGCCGATGGTGATCACGCGGCCGCCTTCGGGGAGATGCGCCGCTGCTGCCTGGATGGCCAGGAAAACGCCCCGCACGTTGACGTTCAGCATGAGGTCGAGTTCCTGCAAGCTGACGGCTTGAAGATCGCCCAGTCGCAGGATGCCCGCGTTGACGACGACGATGTCGAGACGACCAAGTTGGGCTACCGCCTGCGTGACGGCGTTGCGGATCGCCGTGGGATCCGCGCTGTCTGCCTTGATCGCGAAGCCGGTTCTGCCTTCGTCCTCGATCGCTCGTACCGTGTCGGCCGCTTTGTCCGGCGCCGACACATAAGTCAAACCGACGTCCGCGCCCTCTCTCGCCAGGCGTCGGGCGGCGGCGGCACCGATGCCCCGTGACCCGCCGAACACGATCGCGACTTTGCCGGTCAGCTTTCGACATTCACTCATTCTTGCCTCCATTATTGATCGATCAGTCCATAATAGTCCGCGCGAAAGGCCGGATGGCCGTTTCATACGTTCAGCGAGATTTCAGGCGTTCGACGACAAATCGTGCCTGGGCCCGAAGCGATGTGGCGTCGATGCCACCACGAGCCGCGAGTTGGATGCTTTGCATCGTCATTTGGATGAACGAAGCTGCGGTAGCACAGTCCAGTGAGCGATCTACCTCACCCGCCGCCTGGCCTTCTTTCAAGCGTTCCGCCAGTTGGCTGTAGAGCGCAGGGGAGACCTTGGTGCGAAGCGCCACAATGTCGGGATCTGTCGAGCCGAATTCGCAGATGGCGCCGACCCCCATGCAGCCGAGCACACGAATATCGTCATTGTCACTGATGAGTCCTGATAGCAGCGCCTCGACTCCGGCGATCGGAGAAACAGGGCCATTGAGACGTTGCAGATGTCCGGCGGTGGTCGTCCGCTGATATCTCTCGAGCGCTTCCAGATAGAGCGCTCGTTTATCCTGAAACGCGTTGTAAAGGCTCTGCCGACCGATACCCATTGCGGTAAGCAGATCGTCGGTTGAAGTGGAGGCGTAGCCCTTGGCCCAGAACACGCCAGTCGCACGTTCCAGTGCTTCTTCCCGATCGAATTCTCGCGGCCTTGCCATGAGGCCGGTTATCGCCGTTATGGACTGATCTGTCAATAACGGATCGGGCTCCTAGGTCGGTTCCCAGCTCTGCCATGGTCAATGGGCGCCGGCCGTCGAGGCCCCTGGCCGGCCCTTTCGCGCGAACAGCAGGGCGACAGCGGCGATGGCCAGGATGATCCCGACGACCGCGAAAGTGTCGCTGAAGCCCATGATGAGGGCTTGGCGCCGGACGATCGCGCCGAGTTGGACGATCGCCTGATGCTGGGCGAAGGGTCGGTCGGCGCCGTGCGACAGGAAATAGTCGGTCATCTGGCCGAACCGCTGACGCACCTCCTCGCGATAGAGCGTCACCGATTGGCCGATGATGTTGGAATGGAACTGTTCGCGCTTGGTGATGATGGTCTGCAGGGTCGCGGTGCCGACCGCTCCGCCGAGATTGCGCAGCATGTTCGACAGGCCAGAGGCCGCGCCCGCTTCGTTCGGCGCGATGCCGGCGGTGGTGATGGCACTGATCGGCGTTAAGACCAGGGCCTGGCCAATGGCGCGCACGATGTTCGGTATCAAGAACTGGTCGCCGGCGGTGTCGAGCGACAGCGTGATGTTCATAAAGCAGCTCGCGGCGAAGATGCTGATGCCGATGAACCCGATATAGCGCGGGTCGTAGCGCTTCATGAGCAGCGGGACGAGCGGGATCAGGAGAAGCTGCGGCAGCCCGGTCCAGGCCAGCACATTGCCGATCTGTTCGGCATTGTAGCGCTGCACCTGGCCGAGATATTGCGGCAGAATATAGACCGTGCCGAACAGCGCGAAGCCGACCAGCACATTCACCAGCACCCCGATGCCGAAATTTCGGCGCTTGAGCAGGCGCAGGCTTACCAACGGTTTCGTCACGGTGAGCTCGATCGCAACGAAGGCGGTGAGGAAGACGGCCGCAACGATCGCCAGCCGGACGATGAAGGGTGAGCCAAACCAATCATCCTTATTGCCCTCCTCCAGCACGGTCTGGAAGGCAGCGAGACCAATCGCCATCGTGACGATGCCGGCCCAATCGCCCTCCTTGAGCAAGGCCAGGCGCATCGGCGAGCGTTCGAGCGTCGGCCAGAGTGCTGCGATCATGAGCAGGCTGGGCGGCGTGTTGACGAAGAAGATCGTCTGCCAGCCATAATTCTCGGTCAGGAAGCCGCCGATCGTCGGACCGATCGCTGGTGCGAAAGTCACCGACAGGGCGAAGAGGGCGAGGCCGATCGGCTGCTGCGGTTTGGGCAGCTTGGTCAGCACCATGGTGAAGGCCATCGGGATCAGCACGCCGCCAGCAAAGCCCTGCAGGCCGCGGAAGACGATCATCGTGCCAAGATCGTGGGCCGTGGAGCAGGCCATCGACAAAATCGCGAAGAACAGCGTACTCACGATCATGTAGACGCGGAACGAGAACACCCGGCTCAGATAGTCGGTGAGTGGGATCACGACGATCTCGCCGATCAGATAGGCCGTCGAGACCCAGGCGCCGTTGTCGACGCCGGTGCCGATGCCACCCTCGATGTCAAGCAATGAGGCGTTGGTGATCTGGATGTTCAGGATCGCCATGAAAGCGCCGATCATACTGGCGAGGACGGCGATCCAGTCCGTCAGGC
>JAQGHW010000500.1 GCA_028291505.1 Rhodopila sp.
ACGTCCCGGTAGAAGGCGATCGAACGGTCGAGATCGGAGACGGTCAGATGGGCTTCGAACAGGCCGCCGATTGGAACAAGGGCCATGGCTGTGACTCCATTTGGGCGATGCCGGCCATGGTGCCTTAGGATGGCGTCGGTGGGCAGTCTCGCGCGGATCGTCAGGCCGCTTTCGGCGTGCGGCGGCCGTTCTTGCGGGCCGCTTGCAGCGCTTCCGCCTGATGGAGCAACCGGTTTCGGACCGGCTCCAACTGGGCGGGAGCGACGACCAGGGGTGCGTAGCCCTCGGCTTCCCAGATCAGGGCGGCGTGTATCGGGTCGGGGGCGAAATCGGGGTGCAGTTGCATGACCTTGCCGCCGTTGGCGAAGGCCAATCGGGCGCCGGTTTCCAGGTAGCTTTCGATCGGCAGGCCCTCGGCTAGCAGGACGTCGTGCCGGGGCAGTTCGACGTGGTAGTAGGTGACCGTTGGAACCTTGCGCTGCACGATGGTGGTGCCGTTCACGAGGTACCTGACCGGAACAAGCATATCGTCGACGAACACGGCGTGGTCGGGGGAGAGCAGCAGGGGCCGGTTCGGCATGTTCGGGCCGAAAGCGTGGGACGCGATGCGGATCGGCCAGACAGCGGCTGGATCGGGGTGGCGGCGGCAGTCGACGTCGCGGTGGCCGATCCATTGGATTGGCTGATGGTTACCCGAGACGGTCGTTACCGTGTCGCCGACCTGAAGCTGTTCCACAGTGACGATGCCTCGGTCGGTGGCGACGCGGCTGCCGGCGGCGAGACAGGCAAGTGCGATCGAGGTTTCGTTGGGCTGGGCGCCGATCTGAAAGTCGGACAGGACGAAGTCGCCGGTGATCGCGAGGTCGAACGTTCCGCTGGTTGTCTGCAACTTCAGATCGCCGCTGGTGTAGCTGATCGCCGTGGCCGAGACGCGATTCAGGACGATTGCGTCCGCGCTGTTGAACCCCTCGACGACGCCAGGCACCAGCGTTGGCTGCTCCAGCGTCAGGGTGCCGGCGCCGAGGAAATCGATGATCTGCGTGCTGCTCGTGGTGGTTTCGAGGGTGACGTAGCCGCCGCCGTTGATCTCGATCGTGCCGCTGCCCTGGACGAACGCGCCGATGTCGATCGTGCCGCCGGCGCCGCTGGTCTGGTCCCAGGTCGACAGGGTGCCGTCGTTGGTGAAATTGGTGCTGGCGGCGATGGTGATGAACCCGCTTCCGAGGCTCTGGCCGGTCTCGATGATCCCGCCCGCGTGGTTGTCGAAGGTCGCGGCGGCAATCCAGAGGGAACCTGTCCCGGAGGGCAGGCCGCCGCCATTTGTTGCGCTGGCGTCGATCGCCGAGAGAACGCCGGAATTCTCGAAGTCGGCGTTCAGAATGTCGATCTCCCGGCCGCTCCCGAAAGAAACCTGGCCGGGATCCGTGGCTGACAGGGTGCCGTGGTTGATGATGGTGCCCGTGCCATCGAAGCTGATGTCCGAACCAAGATTGGAGTGGTCGACGACGATGGCGACGTTACTGTTGATGGTCAGCGTGCTGTCGGCGGTGATCGCGCCGTCGCCGACAAGGTTCATGTTGTCCAGCGTCTCGGTGTTGGCGAACTCCAGCGTGGCGAACGGTACGAAGCTGGTGAAGGCGAGCGTGCCGGGACCGCTTGGTCCGCCGGTCAGTCCGTCCAGGAAGGTTACCTGCCCGAGGACATCAAGAGTGCCTGTAGCGGTCACGCCGTCGATCGTCGCGCCCTCTTTGATAGTGGTTTGGAAAAAGCCGCCGCCGACCCCGGTCGTTCCGAAGATAATGCCGCCCTGTATCAATCCGGAGATATCGATGGGCTGACCGCCACTGCCCAAGGTGCCCCCGGTATTGTCCAGTGTGCCGGTGATCACTATCCCACCCGGGCCGCCGACGCGCGCCAATACCGCGGCGGTGACGGAGCCGCTCACGGTTATGACGCCGTGGGTGGCGCTGACTATGGTCCCGGTGTTGTTCGGAACGGTCCCCGCCAGCACGAGGTCGCCGGTATTGTCGATGGATCCCGTGTTGCTCAGGTTGGTTACGGTCAGTGTGCCGTTGTTGTCGATGACGCCCGCGTTGGCCAGGTTGGCCACGTCCAGGACGCCAGCGACGTTCACCGCGCCAGTTGTGACTGTCAGGGTATCGGTGACTCCAAGGCCGCCGCCGACGCTGATCGTGGCTCCGGCATCGTCCAGGACAACGCTGCCCACGGTGACGTTGCCCGGTATGCTGATCAGGTAGTTGCCTGGCAGGGTAACCACCGCCGTGTCGCCGGCCCCGGGGACCTGGCCGGACGACCAATTGGCGGCGGTGGTCCACAAGCCTGATGTCGCGGCGGTCCAGGTGAACGTTGCCATTTTTTCGAATCCTCCCGGGGATCGTGTCGGTCCTATACCAATGCGGTTTGAACGTCACGCTCGCCGGTGCTGGACAAGGCTTCGATTTGCAACAACGTATTACCCGAGGCGACGGCACAATGCCGCTGGAAATCGATCCGCTGACACGGTGTGCGGCGATCCTGACGTAGGGCTTCCAATCAAGATGGGGCAATAAGCATGCGAACCGAACTCGTTTCGATCCCAACAGAGACCGTTCCGCTCGATGGTGCTTTGCATCAGCCGGACGGTCCGGCCACGGCCGGCGCGGTGCTGCTGTTTCATGGCAATACGATGAATTTCTATACTGGTGCGCCCCGGTTCCTGCCGCCGGCGCTGACCGCGATGGGGTATGCGTGCCTGGCATTTAACCGGCGTGGGCACGACATCCTGGCCATCCGTGACAGCCGATCGGCGGAGGGCGCGGCATTCCAGTTGACGCGAGAGGGGATCGAGGACAACCGCACTGCCGCACGATGGATGGCCGATCGGGGGTTTCCGCCGCCGGTGATCGTCGGGCATAGCAACGGCGGCATGCTGGCGGTGCCGCATGTGGTGGCGCATCCGGACACGCCGGCGATGATCCTGCTATCGGCGCACGGTGGCGGCCGCGACGGGGTGCGCCGGTCGAGCCAGGCGGGGTTGATGGCGGCGGACCGCCTGGACGAAATCACCGCTCAGGCTCATGCGTTAGTCGCCGGTGGCCGGGGGAGCGAACTGATGCTGATGCCGGGCTGGTGGTATGTCATCACGGCGG
>JAQGHW010000507.1 GCA_028291505.1 Rhodopila sp.
GCACCCATAGGTCGTTTGCAGCCAGCGCAGGATCACGCTGGTGTCCAGTCCGCCCGAATAGGCGAGAACAACCTTTTTCACATCCTTGACGGCCATGGCGCAGGGAATCTCCAGACTTTCTGCCCGGGGAGTAGCGCCCACGGCAGCCCTCGCGCAAGCCGTGAAGCCGTGCCGGAATGAACCCCGATTTGCCCGCCTTCGTTAAAACCCGACGCAATGCCCGAATTCGCGGCGGCCTTAAGCGGTTGTTAACGCCTGCCCGCGAGACTCGTGGGCATGCAAATGCGCGGCACCCCGGCCCAGGTTGAGCCTCTTGTCCACACCAGGCCGCACGCCTTGTGGCGCCGCCTTCCCGCCACCCTGCGCCGGCGGGTCTTTGCCCAGGCGACCGGTTGGCTTGCCCCCAAGCCATCGCTCCGCGAAGTTCCCGTCCTCAGGGGACTCGCCATCGCCGGCGAGCTGACCCGCGCCTCCGGCTTTGGCGAAACCGCTCGGCTGATGGCCGCGGCGGCGAAGCAGCTGGGCGTGCCGGTCTGGACCATCGATTTGCCGTCTCCGGTGCACAGCAGGCCCGAGGTCATGGTCACCGCATCCTCGTCCCCGCCGCCCGGCGTGCCGTTGGTGCTGCACGTGAACGCCCCGATGCTGCCGCTGGCGCTGCTGCGGCTGCCCTCCGCTATCACCCGCAACCGCCCCATAATCGGCTACTGGGCCTGGGAGATGCCGGAGGTGCCCCCGGAATGGCGCCCCGCTTTGGCCTGTGTCAGCCAGGTTTGGGTGCCGTCCCGCTTCACCGCCGCCGCGCTGGAGCCACTGCTGCCCGGTCGGGTCCGAGTGGTGCCCCCGGCCCTTGCGCTCGTGCCGCCGGTCGCCTCGTCATTGAACCGAGCCGCGTTTGGATTGCCGGAAGCGGCGGTCGTGGTGCTGGTGTCGTTCAACCTGGCCTCCTCCTTCGCCCGCAAGAACCCATTCGCCGCGATCGCCGCATTCCGTGGCGCATTCGGTGACCGGCCGGATCGCATCCTGGTGTTGAAAGTCGGCCATCCAGAGCATGCGCCGGCCGATTTCGCTCGGCTGGCCCAAATGGCACGCGCGCCGAATATCCGCCTGGAAACCCGTATGCTGGCGCCGGAGGACCGCCATGCGTTGACCGCCTGCGCCGACATCGTGCTGTCGCTGCACCGGGGTGAGGGTTTCGGCCTGGTTCTGGCCGAGGCGATGCTGCTGGGAAAATCCGTCGTCGCCACCGGATGGTCAGGCAATACCGACTTCATGGACGGCACGAACGCCGCCTTGGTCGACTACCGCCTGGTCCCGGCGCGCGACGATCGAGCGGTCTATCGCGGCCTGTGGGCCGAACCGGACGCAGCGCAGGCAGCGGTTCTGCTTCGCACCCTGGCCGACGACGCGGACATGCGCCGAAGCCTGGGCGAACGCGCTCGGGTCAGCACGTTGAGCCGGTTGGATGGCCAGGAACTGACGGCAGCGCTGGAGGGACTCACATGAAAGTCCTGGTCTGGCAGTGGGGCCGTCTCGGTGCCGGACCAAGATTTGGCGCCTGCCTCGCCGAGGCGCTGCGCGACCGCCCGGGTATCGAGGTCACCTTGTCGCTCTGCCGGAACGCCGAGATCATGACGGGTTCGAACCCGCCACGCTGCGAGATGCCAGTACGGACCTATCGCAGCCTGGCCGCCTTCCTGTTCCGGCTGGTGACCGCACCACTGGCGCTGCCGTTCCTGCTGGTGCGATTGCGTCGGTTCATGCCGGACCTGGCGATCTGCGCCATGCCCGGGCCGTTGGATGTGCTGATGGCCGTGGCGCTGCGGTTGCTTGGAACACGGCTGGTGGTGGTTGTGCATGATGCGGACGCCCATCCCGGCGATGGGTTCCCGTTCCAAATGACGCTGCAGCGGCTGTTGTGCCGCTGTGCCGGCGGACTTGCTGTCCTGTGCGGGCACGTTGGAACGCGGCTGCGGCAGCAGGGACTGGCCGGGGGCGCGCGACGGAAGCTGATCCGCTTCGAGCATCCCCCGTTCGCCTTCGACATGCCGGTGCCGAAGCCGCCCGACGGGACCCGCCGGTTGCTCTGCTTCGGCCGTCTGCTGCCGTATAAGGGGCTTGACCTGCTGGCGGGAGCACTGGCGTCGCTGCCGCCGCAGGTGGCGGTCTCGGTGCGCGTCGTCGGCAGCGGTCCGGAGTCCGCGGCATTGGATGCGCTGCGCGCCTGCCGCGGCGTAACGGTGGAAAACCGCTGGGTTCCCGAGACCGAGATCGGTGCGCTGCTCGCCTGGTCCGACGCACTGATCCTGCCCTATCGCGAAGCCAGCCAGAGCGGTGTGGCCGCGGCGGCATTGGCGGCCGGGCGGCCGGTGATCGCCACCCGTGTCGGCGGCCTGCGGGAGCAACTGTCCACCGCCACTCAGGCCGTGCTGTGCGAACCGGAGGTCGATAGCCTGGCCCGCGCCATCTGTCTGTGGCTGGAGGCGCCAAAACAGCTCGCACCACCCACTGACGCCGCGGCCGCGTGGCGGCAAGCGGTTTCCGACCTGCTGCAGGCGATCGGAACGGCGCTGCCACCGAAGCTTCGGCCAGTAGTAGTGCCGGACCTGCCGGATTGGTTGCTGCGCACCCCGGGCCGCGGGTCCCGGCCACCCACCTCATAAGACGCCAATGACACCCTTCCCCCTTGCGCAGGAGACGCCAATGGCGTATATG
>JAQGHW010000517.1 GCA_028291505.1 Rhodopila sp.
TTCCTGCAAGGCGCGGGCATTCTGGGGGCCGGTATCGCCGCGTGGCCGGCTTGGGCCGATCGGTCCGTCGAGCTGGACCTGCCGGGCGGGCCGAATGGGCGCGACCTGACCACTGCGTTTCCGCAGAAGGGGACGATGATCCTGCAGCGCACCAGGCCGCCGTTGCTGGAAACGCCGTCCGCGGTATTCGATGGCCAGGTTTTCACGCCGAACGACCAATTTTTTGTGCGCTGGCACTGGGCTGTGATCCCCGAGGCGGTCGATGTGGCGGCGTTCAGGCTGACGGTGCGCGGCCACGTCGGCTCCGCGCTTTCGCTGTCGATGGCGGACGTGCTGGCGCTGCCGCGCTTCGAGATCGCGGCGGTCAACCAGTGCTCCGGCAACTCCCGCGGGTTCTTCCAGCCCAGGGTTTCCGGCGGGCAGTGGGCGAATGGCGCGATGGGCAATGCCAAGTGGACGGGCGTGCGGCTGCGCGACGTACTGGACCGTGCGGGCGTCAAGGCAGGCGCGGTCTGTGTTCGCTTCAATGGTCTGGACCAACCGGTGGTGGACGGCGCGCCGGATTTCATGAAGTCGCTCGACATCGACCATGCGCGCGATGGCGAGGTGATGCTGGCGTACCAGATGAACGGCGAGCAGCTGCCACTGTTGAATGGCTTCCCGCTGCGCCTGGTCGTTCCGGGATGGTATTCGACCTACTGGGTCAAGATGCTGAACGATATTGAGGTGCTGAATACCCCGGACAACAATTACTGGATGGCGACGGCATACCGCATCCCCGATACGCCTGGCGCCAATGTCCAGCCGGGCGAGGCAGGTTTCAAGACCGTGCCGATCAACCGCATGGTGCCTCGGTCGCTCTTTACCAATGTGATCGAAGCAACGACCGTCAAGGCCGGGGCTCGGGTGCCGTTGCGTGGTATCGCGTTCGGGGGTGATTGCGGCGTGGCGCGGGTCGACCTGTCCGCTGATGCCGGGCAGACCTGGCAGCAAACGGCGCTTGGTCCTGACCAGGGTACTTACAGCTTTCGCCAGTGGACCGCTGAGGTCGCGGCGCCGGCCTCCGGCTCACTGACGGTCATGGCACGCTGCACCAACACCAAGGATGTCGCACAGCCGGCGAAGCCGAACTGGAACGGTGGTGGTTTCATGCGCAACGTCATCGAGAGCGTCCGCGTGACCGTCGGCTGAATGAAGGAGACCAACGATGGGCTTTTCCCGCAGACTGATAACGGCTGGAGCGGTGGCGGCCGCCGGCCTGGCGATCGGCACGTTCGGCCGGGACACGGTGCCGGTTGTTGTCCAGGCCCGAGCGGCGCAGGAGTCACCGGCGGCGGCCGCGCCATCGACGGTTACGGCCGCCGGGATCACGTTGCGCTCGGTCAGCGTCGATCTGCCGACCAGCGACCGGATGTTTGCCGGCGCGGACGCTGATGCAATCAACAACAACTGCCTGGCTTGCCACTCGGCCGGGATGGTCCTGAACCAGCCGGGATTCGGCCAGGCGGTGTGGCAGCAGGAAGTGGAGAAGATGCGCGCGCAGTTCAAAGCTCCGGTCGACGAAGCGGACGTGCCGGCGATCGTTGCGTATCTGGTCAGTCATAAGGGGCCCAGGTAGCGGGGCGAACCCGAATGGATCATGCGGCGCGCGGTGGCGGCACCTCCAACCCCACACCGCGAAGGTGGCCGAACAACTGCTGGAGTTTCGTTCGATCCGGCGCGGGCAGGGGCGGCTTCAGGATCGAGGCGATATTCGTTCGCAAATGGTCCGCGTCGCCGGTCCCGAACAGCACGACATCAACGCCCGGTTCGTGCCGAACGTAACGATAGGCGGCGTCGGTGAGGCTGGTGGCACCATGAGGGTGGATCAGAAAGCCCAGCGGGTCGTCGGTTTCCGCGAGCCACGCCGGGACCTGTCCGGCCGCGGCGAGGTCTCGCACGGTCGCCGCAAGCTGTGCGGGCCTGGCGAAAATGCCGCGCACGGCGAACATCATCAGGGTTCCGATGCGGTTAGCTAACGTATGGGGGAACACTTGGGTGCGAGCCACCTGGTCCATCAGGTGGAATGCGACCATCGCCGTGTCCCATGGATCGTCCTGCATCGCGCGGTTCAGCATATGCTGTTCGGGGTCGTTCGGTGCGGTCTCGGTAATGCCGAGGAAGCGGAACTTTCCCTTGTCCCGCTGCTTCAGCAGGGCGGGTGCGATGACGGTGCGGACGTGGTCGTAGGCGGCGGGCGGGACGGCGTGAAGCTGGAAGACGTCGACGTAATCGAGCCCGAGGCGTCGCAGCGAGGCGTCCAGGCTTTCGGTCACCTTGTCGGCGCTGAATGCCGCGTCGCCTGGTTGCTTCGACGCCTTGGTGCAGACGACGACGCTGTCTCGCGGGACGTCGCGCAGGGCGGCGCCGACCACGTCCTCGGTGCCGTAGACGGCGGCGGTGTCGATCAGGTTGACACCGAGATCCAGCGCCTGGCGGATGATACCGACCGCGTGTTCGGCGGACTGCCCGGTGCCGAGCCCCAATTTGCTGAAGCCGCCGCAGCCGAGGCCGGCGACGCTGACCTTCAGGCCGGTTCGGCCGAGCGTGGTGTATTGCATGGCGGGTCCTTAATGTTGCGGCGATGAACGGTAGCAGGGCGGAGCGGATGACGCGACCTTTGGGGATACAAGGCCATCGAGGTGCCAGGGCGCTGTTTCCGGAGAACACGCTGGAGGGGTTTGTCGCGGCCCGCGCGCTCGGTGTCACCGCGTTCGAGTTGGATACCGGAATGACTGCCGATGGGGTGGTGGTGGTGTCGCACGATCCGGCACTGAACCCGGACATCACCCGGGACGTTTCGGGCGCCTGGCTTACCGGGCGTGGTCCGGCGCTTCGTCGGCTGAGCCTGCGGGCGTTGGGTAGTTACGATGTCGGACGCATTCGGCCCGGGTCGCGCACGTCGTTGCTGTTCCCTGATCAGGCGCCGCACGACGGTGTTCGGGTTCCAACGCTGGCGGCGGTTCTGGCGGCCCTGCCGGACGCTCGGTTTACGATCGAGGTGAAGACAGATCCGGCGCATCCTGACTGGACCGCGCCGCCGGCTGTCCTGACAGACGCGATGCTGGCGGTTGTCGATGCGGCGGGGGCAGCGGGACGGGTCGTCGTGGAATCGTTTGACTGGCGTGTCCAACACCACGTGCGGCGCACGCGGCCGGACATCAGGCTGGCGTGGCTGACCAGGGCCGAAACGATTCGCGAGGCTGCGTTGTGGTGGGACGGTGTCGTTGCTGACCGGTCAGTTCCGGCCTGTGTCGCGGCCGAGGGGGGACCGATCTGGGCGCCCGATCACAGCGACCTTACCGCGGCCCAGGTTCAGGAAGCCCACGCGCTGGGGCTGCTTGTGCTGCCCTGGACCGTAAACCGGACGACAGACATGACCCGGCTGCTTGGCTGGGGGGTGGATGGGCTGATCTCGGATCGACCTGACCTTGCACTGAAGCTGACGGGCTAGTCATGCTTTTCCGTTCCGGGTTGAGCGCGCTCACTCTCCAGGCTCAGGGTTTCAGGACGACTTTGATGCAGCCATCCTTCTTGTCGCGGAATGTCTTGTAGAGGTCGGGACCATCTTGCAGGGATGCGCGATGGGTGATGACGAAGGATGGATCGATCTCCCCGTTCAGGATGCGCTCCATCAGGATGGGGAGGTAATGCTGCACGGGCGTTTGTGCCATGCGGAACGTCAGGCCGCGATTGACAGCTGATCCCATCGGCATCTTGTCGAGGAGGCCACCATAGACTCCGACGATCGAGACGGTGCCGAAATTCCGGCAGCAATGGATCGCCTGGCGCAACACGTGCGGGCGGTCGGTGCCCATGAATGTGGCGACCTTTATCCGGTCCAGCATCGAGTCAAAGCTGGTTGTTGCTTCGGCCTCGGTTCCGACGGCATCGATGCAGGCGTCGGCGCCACGGTCGTTGGTCAGGTCCTGGATGCGGTCGTAGATATCCTCATACGTGAAATCGAGTGTCAGCGCGCCGGCTTCGCGAGCCATCAGCAGGCGTTCCGGCACCGAGTCGATCGCGATGACCTGTTCGGCACCCAACAGGAAGGCGCTGCGGATCGCGAACTGGCCGACGGGGCCGCAACCCCAGATCGCGATCGTGTCGCCGGGTTGGATATTGCAGAACTCGGCCGCCATGTATCCGGTCGGAAAAATGTCGGACAGGAACAGGACTTGTTCGTCGGTCAGCCCCTCCGGCACTTTGATCGGGCCGACATCGGCGAAGGGGACCCGGAGATATTCCGCCTGGCCGCCGGCGTAGCCGCCCAGCATGTGGGAATAACCGAACAGGCCGGCAGGGGAGTGACCCCACAGTTTCTCCGCCATTTTGTGGTTGGGGTTGGAGCGTTCGCAGCCGGAGAAAAATCCGCGTCTGCAGAAGAAACATTCTCCGCAGGAAATGGTGAACGGGACGACGACCCGGTCACCGATCTTCAGCTTCTTGTTGTCGGTGCCGACCTCGACGACCTCTCCCATCGTTTCATGACCCAGCACGTCGCCGCGCTGCATGGTCGGGATTATACCGTCATAGATATGAAGATCGGAGCCGCAGATGGCGCACGCGGTGACTTTGATGATGGCGTCGCGTGGATGCTCGATCTTCGGATCGGGCACGGTGTCGCAGCGCATGCTGCCTTTGCCGTGCCATACGAGTGCCTTCATACGCGCTACCCTCTCTGGAGATACCAGTCGAATGTCCGGAGAGGGCGCGCGTTGCTTTGATATTGATCAAGTCGCCGCGAGTGGTGCGTCGCGGCGCTCGCGGTTTTACCTGCAGGGATGCCAGAACGAGCAGTGATGTCCGCCACCTGGTTCTTCGATGATGCAGGCGGTTGTGGTGCAGGCGATCCCGAGCAGCAGAAGGAGGGGAATGAGGTGGCGCATCAGGGGTTCCTTTCGATGTTCGGAGCGTGTGCCGGGGACGGGTAGCCATGTCGCGAGTCCAAATTGTGGCGGGGCTTTCGCGATTTTGCGGTTTCCGGCAACTTCCTTCGAATGTGTGGACGCTATGCCAGTTTCCTGCCGCCTGATCTGATCGCGCGCCTGTTCGGCACGACGAACGCGTTGCCGAACCTGAAGCCGACCTGGAACATGGCGCCGACGATGGATGCTGCCGTGGTCCGCCGACATCCCGATAGCGGTGAGCGGCATCTCGACCTGCTGACCTGGGGCTTTGTCCCCGCCTTCACCAGGTCTCTGAAGGAGGCTCGACGTGCGGTCAACGCGCGGGCGGAGACGGTTGCCAGTTCCGGCATGTTCCGCAACGCCTTCGCCAAGCGCCGCTGCATCGTGCCGGCCGGGGCATTCTACGAGTGGCAGGCGGGTGCGGCCGGCAAGACGCCGTACGCCATCGCGCGCGCCGACGGCGACCCGATGGCGTTTGCCGGGATCTGGGAGGGTTGGCGTTCCCCGGATGGCGATATTCTTCGGACATTCGCCATCCTGACGACGACGGCCAACGCGCAGATGGCGGTGCTGCATGAGCGCATGCCGGTGATCCTGGAGCCGGCCGATTGGCCGGGTTGGCTGGGCGAGACGGAGGTGGATGCGGCGTCCCTGCTGCGGCCGCTGCCAGAGGGCGTGCTACGGACGTGGCCGGTCGACAAGCGAGTTGGTAATGTTCGCAACGATGGGCCAGAGCTTTTGCTGGAATCCGGACCGGACGTTGCTGGATCGTTGCTGGTGTAGTGGGTTTTATCGGTCGTTTGCGGGGGTTCATTCTTCCGGAAGCAAGTATTTACCGGGGGGGAGATCGAGGGCCAGGGATGTTGTCCTCGATTTGCTTTCGGTTTGTTTGACCGATATTCTTGGCATTTGCAGAAATTTCCTTTGATCGGGCAGCGCAAGACGTTTTGATCGGGGTTATTCCCGTTACGATTTCGTGGTGTTAAATCATTGTCGGCATCTGTCATTCTCTGTACAGATCGATACCATAATAAAATGCCGAGCCTCGATGGATGTTCGGGTCGTGAGTTCTTGGTGGAACCGGGTGCCGCGAGGACCGTTCAAGCGTCACGCCGTCAAGGAGC
>JAQGHW010000527.1 GCA_028291505.1 Rhodopila sp.
GCAAAGACCGGTTGGCGCGGATGTTCTTTGTCGAGCGGGAGCCGATGGAGCGGAGATAGGGGAAGATTGGGACGCACCCAGACCCTGCTGGCGTCGCTGCTCCACTAAATGCAGGAGAACGTCACCATAGCTAAATATGATATCACGAAGACAAACGTCCCGATTGAGCAACCGCTGCAAAAGACGGGAAATCCGTTCCTCCTCCAGTCGCATCGTCGCCACCGCCACCTGGAACTCACCCTGCGATTGGACCTCCTGTAGGACTGGAGGATTTGTTATAGAATCCAAGCAGGTAAGGAGGGAGGCCCAATTTCGCGATCGAGGCGCCGTCTCCATCGATGCCCGGTGGATCACGCCGGCCCTGCCAGCACGCGAGCGCGATAAGTAGCAGGCTGGCTCACGGATAACCCTTGCCTTCCGAGTGCCGACGGTCCCGGATTGAGGCAAGCGCGTCCGAAAGGCTCCTCGTTTGGAGCTTCGCGAACCGGATAGGCGGCTCATGTACAGCTACTCGGGCTGATCGGCGGATCGAGGATACATCGAACAAATCGGGACGAAAATGGGACGAACTCGAGGTTTGACGACAGTGCGCCATGGTTGCAGAACCCAATCGGACCATCAGGCGAGATCGGCGCTGACCCGTCGGCCGATAGCGCGTCCCGGCCGGTCATGAACGCGTCCGGAACCGCCTCGATTATCTGCGGCTGCTCATTCGGCGCCGGCCTCTTGGGCATGGCGCTGTACCGCAAAATACCCGACGATCACTTGGACGCGGGATCCAAGGACGTCGTCAAACTCGTCATGAGCCTGATTGCCACCATGGCTGCGCTGGTCCTCAGCCTGCTGATCGCGTCTGGCAGCAGCTCATACCAGGCCCAGGAACATGAGGTGCAGTCACTCTCGGCTAACGTGATACTGCTTGATCGGCTGCTGTCATTCTATGGTCCGGACGCCCAGGAAACGCGTGATTTGCTGCGCCAGGGCGTTGCCGCCTTCCACGAGCGGATCTGGTCGCCGAACAGCGCACGGGCCGCCGATCTCGATCCGAGGGCGACACAGGGCGCCACGAATGCATTTGTACACAAGCTTCAAATGCTCTCGCCAAAAACCGACTCGCAGAGCATGCTGAAGAGCCAGGCGATGCAGATCAGTCAGAGCGTCGGGCAAACACGTCTGTTGATGTTCGTGCAATCCGGCTCGTCTATCTCATGGCCGTTCCTGACCGTGTTGGTCTTTTGGATCTGTATGCTTTTTCTCGGCTTCGGCCTTTTCGCCCGCTTCAATGTTACGGTCTCGGTGGCATTGTTCATCGGCGCCGTCTCGGTCGCCGGGGCAATTTTCCTTATTCTCCAGCTAAATGAGCCCTACCAGGGGTTTATGAGAATCTCTGACGCTCCCCTCCGTGGCGCGTTGGCCCAGATCGACAGATAGCCGCGGGCATGTAAGTAGATCATTAAAAAGCCCGGTTAGAGCATGATCGCGTTGGGCGGAACGTCCGAAGCACGTGAATCATGCGATCAAACAAGGGGATACAGCGTTTTCAACGGGACTGTCCAAACATTGGGGGATCACGCCGATTTAGCAACGGTCGGGTCGGCATTGGCGATCCGGTCAAATCGATGCCCAAACCCGGCACCGAGCGTGCCATTGTAGACCGCGCAACGAACTTGGAGCAGCAGATCGGCGCCATTTCGTGACCATCGCATCTGCTGGGATTTGTTCATGCGCCGATTGACCAGGAAGTTCGCTGTGCCCTCGGGGACCGAAGTTCCGACGCGCAGACCTGCACGGAATCGTTTGGCATAGTTGACCAGCCACGCGGTTTGGCCTCTGAGATATTTATCGACTGCGTGCAATGCGTGCCACAGCTTGCGCGATGCCACGCCCTTCGCGCTCTGGCTGTGCTCCCCTTTGAAGACATGCATGACCTTGCGGATCCGCGTGATGCTGCGGTTGGTTCAGTTCGGGGGTCGACGGGCAGTGCGAGGGCCAACTGCCACCGGTCTCGCCACAACCGCGGCCCGCACACACAAGCCGGCGACGCTTCACCCAGACCTCGCCGAACAGCGTCGCAACCCGGTGACGCCGCCAATCTTTCATGTGCACCTTCCGCCGCATGACTGACAGTCCGGCCGAAACATCGCGTGGTGGCGGGCCTGCGCGGCGACGACCTCCTGTTGAACTTGCACCAGCAGCTGCTTCGCCTCGAACGCTTATTTGGCTTGTGACCGCTTTTCACACGTATCGCGAACCTACCCCTTTTCGTATGTCGGCTACGAAGGTGCTGGAGGCAGACATCGAGGCCAGGTAGGGTCGGACCGCTACAAAAAGTGGAATTATCCGTCCGCCTGGCAATAGACTGCAATTGGCAATAGACCGCAATCATAGAGAAAGTCCAGCTCTCGAGGGAACGGCTCATGAATATCGCGACCTGGCTGCGTTCTCTTGGGCTGGAGCAGTACGAACAGGTGTTCCGCGACAACGCCATTGATCATGGTATCATATTAAACCTGAACGACACCGAGCTCGTGTCG
>JAQGHW010000538.1 GCA_028291505.1 Rhodopila sp.
GGTCGCGGCATAGCCTGACAGATGGCTGTTGTGCTGCTCCCAGGTGGAAGAAGGCAGCAACATGCTGACATTCTGGCCCATCATCTCCTCGGACGTGTAGCCGAACAGACGCACGGCCGCGGCACTGAAGGAGTTGATGAACCCTTGCTTGTCCATCACGATCAGGGCGTCCGGCACGGTGTCCAGGATCGACCGAAGCAGCGCTTCGCGGCGTTCCAGATCGCGATGGATACGCTGCGTCTCGGTAAGGTCGCGGGCGTTCGTGGAGATCCCGATGATCCGCCCGTGATCGTCCCGGATCGGGGAGATGGTGAGCGATACCGGGATCACCCTGCCGTCCTTGCATTGCCGTTTGGTCTCGAAGTGGACGATCTTCTCGCCGCGGCGGATCCGCTTGAGGATCGAGGCTTCGTCGTCGATCCGGTCCGGCGGAATGATGCGGGTGATCGGCTGGCCGACAATCTCATCGGCCGCATAGCCGAACAACGTTTCGGCCGCCCTGTTCCAGGACGTGACGAGACCTTCCAGATCTCTTCCGACGATCGCATCGTCCGATGAATCGGCGATCGCCGCGAGCCAGAAACGTGCATCGTCCAATCGGGCCGCGTCGAAGGATCTAGACTGAAATTCACTCAATGAGGCCACGCCTTCAACCTGCTCCGAAACCCGCCCCGGCGCATCCTTTCCGGCAACCTTCTCCGGACGACCTCTGGCCAGCGTCGCTCGGATTGACTTGATTGTAGGCATGATGACTGACACCGCGATGCTCCAAAACTTGCTGTCGCCAAAACTTGCTGTCGCCAGAACTTGCTGTCGTTGGTACCGGATACGGAACTGGTTGCGGTCCAGTGCTCACTACCTATCCGGGTCGCCGCCATAGAAGGAGACGTGGTTCCAGGATGCGAAGTTTTTTCGCCTCATGCATGTGGATCACCGCCGACACCGAACCGGACGCCGCTGTTTTCGCCGCAGCTACGGGTGGTGTCTGCGATGGATTCACGCCGCGTTACTAACGCCGGAAAAGGATGAACAAGAGGTTAACCGGCCACGACAATTTGTCGAAAGAAATAATCTTCCGACCGTCGGGACACGACGCCGGCACGATCGATCATACCGATGTCAGCGCAATCGCCGGCGGGTGAAGCCGCCGCCCCCGCCCGATCGCGCCGCTTGCAGCCCTGGGATACGCAGGATCGCCGGCGCACCGTCCCCCCGGCAGGTGCTCATCCTCACCCCGCTCCCCACTGTCATCGCGGATCGCGATCAGGAAGCTGTCGATCTCGGACATCGCCTTCCCAGCCTTTTCGGCCCGCTTGTTCATGCACGCCGGGCTGCACTGGGCATCACCCCAGAGCAGCCCGCGGCAAAGACCTACGTCCCGATCCCTCCGATCGCCAGATATTTGATCTCCAGGTAATCCTCGATCCCGTACTTGGACCCTTCACGTCCCAGCCCCGAGGACTTCATCCCGCCGAACGGCGCTTCCGCCGTCGAGATGATGCCTTCGTTGATCCCGATGATGCCGTATTCCAGTGCCTCACCGACGCGGAAGATCCGGCCGATATCGCGCGCGTAGAAATATGCCGCCAGTCCGAACTCGGTATCGTTGGCCAGCCGGATCGCTTCCTCTTCCGTCTTGAACCGGAACAGCGGCGCCACCGGCCCAAACGTCTCCTCGCGGAAGATCAGCGCGTCATGCGGCACGTTCGCCAGCACCGTGGGTTCGTAGAAATTGCCACCGAGCCGATGCTTATGACCGCCCGTCACCACCGACGCACCCAGCGACAACGCGTTCGCGACATGCTCCTCCACCTTCGCCACGGCGGCGGCGTTGATCAGCGGCCCCTGGCTCACACCCGGCTCCATGCCGTTGCCGACCTTCATCGCCTCCACCGCGGTCTTCAACCTGGCGGAGAACGCCTCATACACGCCGTCCTGCACCAGGATGCGGTTGGCACACACGCAGGTCTGCCCGGTGTTGCGGAACTTGCTGCCCATCGCGCCCACCACCGCGGCATCCAGGTCCGCATCGTCGAACACGATGAACGGGGCGTTGCCGCCCAGCTCCATGCTGGTCTTCTTGATCGTCGGCGCACACTGCGCCAGCAACTTGGCACCCACCTCGGTGGACCCGGTGAACGACAGTTTGCGAACCAGCGGGTTGGACGTCAGCTCCCCACCCATCGCCGACGACCCGCCGGTCAGCACGTTGCACACCCCCGCCGGCATCCCCGCCCGCTCCGCCAGCACCGCCAGTGCCAGGGCCGAGAACGGAGTCTGCGAAGCCGGCCGGATCACCCCGGTGCAGCCCGCCGCCCAGCCAGGACCGGCTTTTCGCGTGATCATCGCCGCGGGGAAATTCCAAGGGGTGATGGCCGCGAACACGCCGATCGGCTCCTTCAGCACCAGGATGCGGCGGCCCTTGGCGTTCTGCGGAATGGTGTCGCCATAGATGCGTTTGCCCTCTTCCGCGAACCAGTCGATGAAGCTGGCGGCGTAGACGATCTCGCCCTTGCTCTCAGCCAGCGGCTTGCCCTGTTCGGCAGTCATGATGACGGCCAGGTCGTCGGCGTTCGCCAGCATCAGGTCCGACAGCTTTCGCAGTATGGTGCCGCGTTCCTTCGCCAGCATCGCGCGCCAGCCGGGGTAGGCCGCGTTTGCCGCCTCGATCGCGCGACGGGTTTCGGCCACACCCATGTTGGGCACCTCGCCGACCGGTTCGCCGGTGGCCGGGTTCTTCACGACGATGGTCTGGCCGGTGTCGGCTTCCACCCATTTGCCATCGAGGTAGTTCGCCTGCCGGAACAACGTCGGGTCCTTCAGCGGCAGCGGCGAAACTGGGTTCAGCATGGTTGGGTCCTCCTCTCCCTGGGTTGCCCGAAACATAGTGTCCGGCGGCCGCGCTGTCAGCGGGTGGGCGCCTAATTGGTGAAGGCCAGGGCTTCGCCCCCAAACCTTAAACGACCGGTTCCAAGGGCCGCGCCCTTGGCGGGTTCAGGGCAGAGCCCTGACCTTCACCCTCAGTTCGGCAACCGCAGCAGCCGGTCCGCGTTACCATGAGCGATCTTCGCGCGATCCGCCGGAGACACCGGCAGCGCGCCCAGGAACGCCGCCGCGCGGGCGTTCGACGCGAACGGGTAATCCACCGAGAACAGGATACGGTCCACCCCGAACGTCATCAGCGCCGCCATGAACGGCACCATGGTGAAGAACCCGCTGGTCGTAATCCAGACCTGATCAAGGATCGTTTGTTTCACGGAACGGGCAAGCCGGACCTTGGCCTCGGCGGCAGTGGTTTCATCAATGCGGTCCAGCATGAACGGCAGTGCCTCGCCCATGTGCCCGATGACGATCTTCAGCCTGGGGTGGCGGTCGAGCGCCCCGCTGAGCACCAGGCGAAGGGTGTGGATCGCGGTCTCGGCATGCCAGCCCCAGGCGGCAAGCGCCATGGTAAAACTGAAATTCCCCGGCAGGCCATCGTAGTAGGCATTGCGAACAGCCGGTGCCGGAATGCCGGGGTGCAGATAGATCGGCACGTCAAGTTTTTCCGCCCGCGCCAGGATCGGCTCGAACGCCGGATCATCGAGGAAGCGCCCCTCGGTGGCGCCATTCACCAGCACGCCGTGGAAGCCGAGGTCCCTGACCGTGCGCTCCAATTCGTCCGCCGCCGCCCCGGGCGCGAGCATCGGCAGGTGGGCGAAGCCGCGATAGCGGTCCGGCTGGCGGGTGCAGGCCTCGGCCAGCGCGTCATTGTAGGCGCGCGCCAGGTCGATGCCGGCCTGCCCCGGCGCGAGGTCGGCGCCCGGGCCGGCGACCGAGAGCACCTGCACGGTGATGCCGCTGGCGTCCATGTCGGCAAGGCGCGCGGCGCCAAGGTCGGCGAGTTCGGAGCGCTTGGTAGTCTGAGACCAGACGAAGTCAGGGCCCGGGAAGCCGCGGCGGGCGATCGCATCGGGCGAGATGCCGGCGACGATGCGGGGGACGGTGAAGTGTTCTTCCAGGGCGACGATGCGCATGTGTGTTTCTCCCGTGGGTGT
>JAQGHW010000554.1 GCA_028291505.1 Rhodopila sp.
GAAATCGTCGCTGCCCTGCGCCACCGTGGGCTCACCCAGGAGGAAGTCGACAAAGTGTGCTCAGGCAACTGGCTCCGCGTGCTTCGCGCGGTGCGCGCATGACCAGCGCTCGCGACGCGCTCAAGCGGGAGGCCGCGATGACGGCGGTGGCGATGGTCGAGGATGGTATGGTCGTCGGTCTCGGCACCGGCTCCACCGCCGCCTTCGCCATCGAAGGGTTGATCGACCGGGTCCGCGACGGGTTGCGGATTGTTGCCATTCCAACCAGTGAGCGCAGCGCGAAACAGGCCCGCGACGGCGGGATCGAACTGACCGACTTCGCGCATCAGATCAAGATAGATCTCACCATCGACGGCGCGGATGAGATCACCCAAGGCTCCCTGGACCTCATCAAAGGTCTCGGCGGCGCCCTGCTGCGTGAGAAGATCGTCGCCGCGGTCAGCGAGCGCCTGATCATCATCGCCGACGAACCGAAACTGGTGTCTCGCCTCGGCGGCACCGTGGCCGTTCCGGTCGAGACCGTCCCATTCGGCTGGGAGACCACCGCCGCCCGCCTGACCAAGCTGGGCGCCAGGCCCGTCCTGCGGAAGGTCCGGGATGGCACTGCGTTTCGCACCGACGGCGGCAACCTGATCCTGGACTGCAATTTCGGTGTGATCGCCAACCCGGGGCAGCTCGAACAGGATCTGTCCGCCACGATCGGTGTGGTCGAGACCGGCCTGTTCATCGGCATGGCAACCACGGCCCTGGTAGCGACGCCAACTGGAATTCTCCGCCTGGATCGTTAACGCATTTGCACGGTGACCGGAAACGGGAGTGCCGGCGAATTGTAGCGCCACCGCCACGGGTCGATAGGCGGGAACGGTAGACCGGGCACCGGGGTAACTGGCCCGCCCCAGTCCCCCACGCCCGTAATTCTACCGCTTCGCCCGAAGCTCCGCCCAATACTCCAGCCGCCGCGCGATTTCGCGCTCGAACCCCCGGTCCTTGGGTTGGTAAAGCGAGATCCGATCCATCCCATCCGGAAAGTAATTCTGCCCCGAAAACGCGTCCTCGGCCCCGTGGTCGTATTCATAGCCCGCGCCATAACCGAGTTGCTTCATCAGTTTGGTCGGCGCGTTCAGAATATGGGCCGGCGGCATCAGGCTGCCGGTGTTCTTGGCGGCGGCCTTCGCCTGGCCAAACGCCGTATAGACGGCATTCGACTTAGGCGCGGTGCCGAGATAGACGACAACCTGCGCAATCGCCAGTTCGCCCTCCGGCGAGCCCAGACGTTCGTACGTCTCCCATCCCGCAAGCGCCTGGGTCAGCGCGTTGGGATCCGCCATGCCGATGTCCTCGGCGGCAAAGCGAACCAGGCGGCGGGCAATGTACCGAGGGTCCTCGCCACCGTTCAGCATCCGGGCGAACCAATACAACGCAGCGTCCGGATCCGATCCGCGCAACGACTTATGCAGCGCGGAGATCAGATTGTAGTGCTCTTCACGGTCCTTGTCGTACAAAGCGGCTCGGCGGGACAGCAGTTCCGCCAGCGCCCCGGTGTCCAACGGGGGCGTATCGGCCGGCAGCGCAACGATCTGCTCGACCATGTTCAGCAAATAGCGGCCATCGCCATCGGCCATCGCGCGCAGCGTCGATTTCGCCTCCTCGGTCAGCGGAAGCGGACGGCCGATTTCTTCCTCCGATCGGGCAAGCAGACGTTCCAGGGCAGGATCGTCGAGCCGCCGCAGAACCACCACCTGGCAGCGGGACAGCAGCGCACCATTCAACGCAAACGACGGATTCTCCGTGGTGGCGCCGATCAAAGTGACCGTGCCGTTTTCGACGACGGGAAGGAAACCATCCTGTTGCGCCCGGTTGAAACGATGGATTTCGTCCACGAACAACAACGTCCCCTGACCCGCTCGGCGGCGCTTCGTGGCATCATCAAACGCTCGTTTCAGATCCGCAACACCAGAGAACACCGCCGACAACTGGACGAACGCGAGCTTGGCCTGGCTCGCCAGCAATCGGGCGATCGTCGTCTTGCCAACGCCAGGCGGCCCCCAGAGGATCAACGATGCAAGCGACCCGCGTTCCAGCATCCGCGTCAGCGCGCCCTCCGGACCCAGCAGGTGGTCCTGGCCAACGACCTCGGCGAGCGTGGCGGGCCTCAACCGATCCGCAAGCGGTCGGTTGATGTCGGGTACAGGTGGCGCCGCGGGTTCAGGGGCGCCGAACAGGTCATCGGGTTCTGGCACCTGGGCACCATAGCCGGGATGCGGCGGCTAGGCGAAGGGGGCGTCGTGAAACAGCGCCGGAACGGCTTGTTCGACCGACGCTGGGTTAATACCGACGCTGGGTTAATACCGACGCTGGGTTAATGATGAGACATTGCCACCCGCGGCTCAATGCCGCATAATTGAGCAAGACTGACCGACAAGCCGGAAAATGGGTAATGGCGCTCAACCTAACGAAAACCGTGACCGATTTTTTGCGATCTCAGGACGAACAGAAATTCACGGCCCGCCAAATTGCTGAATGGATTTTCCGAAAGTATCCGTCTGAATGCCAAGAAAAAAAGTCGAGTAGCAAATTTAGAGAGACAGATGCCCAATTGGTTC
>JAQGHW010000555.1 GCA_028291505.1 Rhodopila sp.
CCATCCTGCGGCGAAACCCGGATGTCCCGGCCAGAGGTGGTCGGCGAGAACCGGCCCAGCTCCATATCCTGCCAGCTGCGACCGCCATCCGCGGTTTCGAACAGGCCCATCCGCACGGCGAGAATGACCTTGTCAGGGTCGGCCGGGCTGATCGCGATGGCGTGGCCATCCAGCATGCCCTCATTGTACGTATCGCTGACGATCTTGCTTTTCAGATGCGGCTGCTGAGCCAGCTCGATCAATCCCGAACTGCAATCGGTCCAGCTTTCGCCGCCATCGGTCGTCCGCATCACGCCGTTCACTTCCAGTGCGGCGAAGATGGTGCCGGCCTTCGACGGGTGCTGCGCCATCCGCATCACGCGGCAGGCGAACGGCATCACCGCGCGGTCCGGCATCCCCGGGTTGGGCAGCTTCCGCCACGTCTCGCCAGTATCCTCACTACGATACATGCTGATCGGCGAGCCACCGGCATAAATCAGTTTCCGGTTGTTGGCATCCACCAGGAACGACCAGATCTGGACGCCCGTGTCGGGAAAATTCGCGCGCTGGAACGTCTTGCCGCGATCGGTGCTGCGATACACCCCATCCGCCGTGCCCGCGAACACCACGTTCGGATCGGTTGGATGGATGTTGACCGTATAGGTTTCCTTGTCGGTCAGCGCATGTTCCCACCGTCCGGTCTCCGCCGGCCGAGTGAACACCCCCACCGTACCCTTTTGATCCGCTCGGCCCACATAGCCTGCGACGCCGGCGTAGACATTGGACTTGCTCGCCATAACCCGCTCCCTTTGTTCGTCTCCCCGCACACGATACGCCAGTCTCGCCGTTCTGGCCAACTGGCGGTCCCTGGGCTAGCCTGCGGGGCAGGGAAACCGGGAGAGAGTCCATGCCCAACGTGCCAGCGGAAAAACTGATCGAGATCGCCAAAAGCCTGCTCGTTGCGGCTGGCGCGTCGGAGGAGGAAGCGGCCGTCATCGCCCGCTACAACATCGGGGCGAACCTGGTCGGCCATGACAGCCACGGCATCATTCTGATTCCAACCTATATCGACCGCATCAAGGCCGGCCACATCGTTCCGCAAGCACCGTGGGTGATCACGCAGGAAACGGCAACGACAACCGTGATAGACGGAAACTGGGGCTTTGGCTACGCGGTCACAGACCGGGCGATGCGCTATACGATCGAAAAGGCGAAGACGCAGAATGTCGCGGCAGCAACGGTCTTCCGCCAGAGTCATATCGGCCGGCTCGCGTCGTACCCGCTGCTCGCATCGGCCGAGGGCATGATCGCGATGATAACCGCCGATTCCGGCCGCAGTGCCAAGGCTGTAGCGCCCTTCGGCGGCGCCAAGGCGAGACTCGGCACCAACCCGATTTCCTTCGCGATCCCGTCGAACCTGGACGGCCCGTTCGTGTTCGACATGGCGACCTCGGCGGCGGCGGCCGGGAAGATCAACGTAGCCACCGCGCGCGGCGAGCAGGTGCCCACAGGTTGGCTGATCGATGCGGAAGGCAAACCCTCCACCGATCCACGCGTCCTGAAGTCCGGCGGTGCGTTGCTGCCACTGGGCGGCGCCGAGGGCTACAAAGGGACCGGTCTGGCCGCGATCGTCGAGATCATGTCCGGCCTGCTCACCGGCCTTGGTTTCGGTGTCGAACCCAGCGGCCGGCACAATGACGGCTGCTTTATCGCGGTGTTCAAGGTCTCCGCGTTCCGCGATCTGGCAACGTTCAAGCAGGAAGTGACCGAGTTCGCCCAATACCTGAAGGCGACCCCTCTGGCACAAGGCTTCACCTAAGTGTTCTATCCGTGTGAGGTCGAGTACTGGAAGGAGCTAGATCGGCGCAAGAACGGCGTGCCGATCGAGGACGCCACCTGGAACAAAATCCGGGATCTGGCGCAAGGCTACGGCCTCGCTGATAAACTCGGGCTTTGAGTGGCGCCCTTCATTGGGCAATCCACCAGAAGGTTGGAGGATGCGCGGTTCCTGACGGGCCGCGCCACCTTCGTCGATGATGTGAACGTCGCAGGCCAGGCCTGGGCCCACGTCGTTCGGTCGCCCCATGCGCATGCCGTCATCGACCACATCGATACCACCACAGCATCCGCGACCCCCGGCGTGCTCTGTATTTACACATATGATGACATCGCCAGTCTGGCCCCGCTGCCGTGCGCGACACAAGCGGCAACTGTCGCGCCCATGCTCGTGCCGCCCCGTCCGGCGCTGGCACACGGAAGAGTGCGCCATGTTGGCGATCCGGTAGCCTTCGTCGTTGCCGAAACCGCATCCGCGGCGCGCGACGCGGCGGAGCAGGTGGTGGTGGATTACACACCGCTTCCGTGCGTCGTCGATGCCGCCGCCGCGTTGGCCCCGAACGCGCCACCGATTTGGGACACCGGCAACGAATCGTATCGTTTCCAACGAGGCGACCATGCGGCGGTCCAGGCGGCCTTCGCCTCGGCCGCGCATGTCGTCGAGATCGAAGTCGTCAACAATCGTCTGGTGATCGCGCCAATCGAAACCCGAGCGGCGATCGGGAACTACACGGACGGATCGTTCGACTTGTTCGTCAGCGCCGCCAGCGTGCATGCGATCCGCGATCAGCTTGCCGGAATATTCCGCTGCCCTCGCGACCAGATCCGGGTCTCCGCGCCTGATGTCGGTGGTGGCTTCGGAATCAAGAACTGCCTGTACCCGGAATGGGTCATGCTACCATGGTGCGCCCGACACTTGGCGCGTCCCGTGAAGTGGGTGGAAGACCGGGCGGAGGATTTCGTCTCCACCGCCCAGGGCCGCGACAATATTTCCCACGCGCGCCTCGCACTGGACGCTGATGGCAAGTTCCTGGCGCTGGACGTCAGCACGATCGCTGGCCTGGGCGCCTATATGTCGGGCGGAGGTCCGGGCAGCTCCACCAATGCGCCCGCTGCGGCAATGGGCGGCGGCTACATCATCCCCGCGATTTTCATGGATGTGCGAGCCGCGTTCACCAACACCGCTCCGATCGACGCCTATCGCGGCGCCGGTAAGCCGGAAGCCAACTACCTCATTGAGCGCCTGATCGACAAGGCCGCCCGCCAATGCGGCTTCGATCCGATCGAACTCCGCCGCCGCAACCTGATCGCGTCGTTTCCGTACCAAAAAGCGCTTGGCACCGTCGTCGATTGCGGCCGATTCGCCGCCAACATCGACGACGTCCTCAGACTGGCCGACCATGCCGGTTTCCCCCAGCGCCGCGCCCTCAGCGAAAGCAGCGGAAAGCGCCGCGGCATCGGTGTCGCCTGCTTTCTCGAAACCGCGCGCGGAGCCCCGAACGAGGGTGCCGAAATCCGCTTCGGCGACGACGACATCGTAACCATACTCGTAGGCACCCAAAGCAACGGCCAGGGCCACGAAACGTCCTACCCCCAAATAGCCGCGGACCTGCTGGGACTGCCACTGGAGCAATTTCGTTACATCCAGGCCGACACTATGGAAATTCCCGAAGGCAACGGCCACGGCGGTGCCCGCTCGATGCACATGGGCGGTGCTGCCTTGCACAAAGCTACTCAGCAGGTGATCGAAAAAGGCAAACCAGTCGCAGCCAGGTTGCTGCAGGCACAACCGGACCAGGTCACATTCGCGGCAGGACGTTACACCGCCGGAGACCGTTCCGTCGATCTTCTTTCCGTTGCGCGCGATACCTCCCTCGACACCTACGTCTGGAACCTGCTCGATATCATTACTTTCCCCAACGGCTGCCACGTCGCCGAGATAGAAATCGATCCCGAAACGGGCCTTGCTACTCTGGATCGCTACACGGCCGTCGACGATTACGGCACGCTGATCAACCCACTGCTGACCATCGGACAGGTCCAGGGTGGCGTTGCCCAAGGCATCGGCCAGGCGCTGACGGAACATACCGTCTACGATCCGGACTCCGGCCAGTTGCTCAGCGGATCGTTCATGGACTACCAATTGCCGCGCGCGGTCGATCTGCCGGACCTCGACATCACCCTGACCGGCATCCCCACATCGGCCAATCCGCTCGGTGTCAAAGGTTCGGGCCAGGCCGGAGCGATTGCCGCCCCGCAGACCATCATCAGTGCCATACTGGATGCGCTTTCGCCTCTCGGCGTTACCCACATCGACATGCCCGCGACTCCGGAACGAGTCTGGCGGGCCATCCAACAGGCAGGAAACCGGCCATGAGCGCAACAATCTACGAAGCTCCACGCGCCGCGGCCAAACCCGGTGAGACCGTGGTCACCAGCACCTGCGGCCACAACTGCGGCGGACGTTGCGTCGTCAACGCGCATGTCAGTCAGGGCCGCATCGTTCACATCTCCACAGACGCCCGCCGCTGGAACCCCGACCATCCCCCATTGCCGGCCTGCGCCCGCGGCGTAGGGCAGATCGAGCGCACCTATCACCCCGACCGCCTGAAATACCCGATGCGCCGCACCGGTCCACGCGGCTCCGGCCAATACACACAGATCACCTGGGACGAAGCGCTGGACACCATCGCCAAGGAAATGTTGCGCATCCGCGAAACCTACGGCAACGCCGCGATCCTGGATGCCTCCCGCACCGGAAGCCAATCGATGCTGCACGGCCGCGTCGCCGCTCAGCGCTTCCTGCATATGTTCGGCGGCTGCACCGACCTGTGGTCCAACATGTCGGCCGAAGCCGAAGTGTTCTCCGTCCGCATCACCTACGGCGAGAAAGACTACAAATCCGCCGGGCGGGAGCCAACGGATTTCGTCAATTCCAAGCTGATCCTGATGTGGGGCTGGAGCCCGGGTGACGGCACCTTCGGCACCGGCACGATGCAGTATCTGAAGCACGCGAAGCGGAACGGCACGCGTATCATTTGCGTCGATCCGCGCATCACGATGACCAGCAGGCAACTCGCCGATCAGCATGTGTTCATCCGCCCCTCGACCGATGCGGCGGCGCTGATCGCCATGGCCTACGTGATCGTGTCGGAGAACCTGCACGACCAGGCCTACTGCGACCGTTACGTCCACGGCTTCGACGAAGGTGAAGTACCCGCCGGCGGGTCATACAAATCATATCTTCTGGGACTAGACGACGGCCAGCCGAAAACCCCAGAGTGGGCTGCGGTGATCACCGGCATCCCGGCCGAAACGATCCACCGGCTGGCGATCGAATTCGCCGCCGCCAAACCAGCCGCGATCCAGGCAGGCTATGCTGCCGGCCGAACTGTCTTCGGCGAGCAGTTCCACCGCGCCGCATATGCCCTGGCGGCCATCACCGGGAATGTCGGCATCAGCGGCGGTAACTCGGGCGTCAGCAACGGCGCCACCGGTCGCGCGGGAATCAGGAGCCTGCCGATCGGCAAGAACCCGACCGAATCGAAAGTCGCGTCACCATTGCTCGCCGATCTCTTGGCTCGGGGCAAGGCAGGCGGATACCCGGCCGATATCCGCATGATCTACTCAGCAGGCGGCGACCTGTTCAATCAGTGCCCGAACGCCGGAAAGATCGCCGCCTCGCTGGACAAGGTGGAGTTCATCGTCGGCCAGGACCATTTCATGACCCCGACAGTCCGCCTGGCCGACATCGTGCTGCCAGCGACGACCTTCTGGGAACGCAACGACGTGCACACCCCCTGGGCCGGCGCCGGCCACTATGCCATCTACATGCGCCAGGCGATCGAGCCGATGTACGAATGCCGCAACGACATCGACATCTTCGACGACCTTTCCCGCCGCGTGGGAATCAACGGCTACAACGACAAATCCGAAGCCCAGTGGCTGAAGGAACTCACCGCCGACGCGGTGGACGACTTCGACGCCTTCGCCGAACAGGGCGTCGCGCGCTTTCCCGCGCCCCGGGACGCCGTCGCGTTCACGAAGCAAATCCGCGACAACGAAAAATTCTCGACGCCGTCAGGCAAGATCGAGGTCTACTCCACCGTCCTGGCCGCCAATCCCAACCCGTACGGCCTGGGCGTGATCCCGCCCATCCCCACCTGGTTCGCCCCAACCGACGACACTGGACGCTTTCCGCTCAGCCTCTGCACGCCGAAGTCCCGCGCCCGCACGCACAGCATTCACGGCAACCAACCGCACCTCGCGAAGGTTGATCCCGATACGGTATGGATGCACCCGAACGATGCGGCGGCGCGCGGAATCGCCGACGGTCAGCCGGTGCGGGTGTTCAACCAGATCGGTGCCACCATTCTTCCAGCCCAGGTCACCAACCGTATCGCGCCCGGAGTTGTATCGATCAAGGAAGGCGCCTGGTACACCCCAGGATCGGACGGCGGCGATTCTAAGGGTTGCGCCAACGTCCTGACCACCGATCGCGCGGCGCCGTGCGGGGCGACAACCTACAACACGAACCAGGTGCAGATCGAACCAGCCTAACCCCGCGGTCGCGAAGCCCAGCCGTACGCCGCCCCTGCCACCATCAGGACGGACGTACCCAGAAACACCGCCCGCATGCCGAAATGCCCGCCGATGAAACCACCGATCAGCGGCCCGGTCACCTGCCCAACGTACTGCGACGACGTGGAATAGCCCAGAATACTGCCCGCGTTTCGTTCCGGAACATTGTGCCGGATCACGGTCGCGACGCACGGCAGCAACCCACCCAGCGAAAGCCCCATCAGGAAGCGCAGCCCGATCAGTTGCCATCCGGCCGTAACAAACGCCTGCGGGATCAGCAAAAGGCCACAAACCAGCAGGCAGCCGACGATGACGGTCCAATGCCCGATCCGGTCTGCGAGTTTGCCGAGGCGCGATGCGGAAAGAATGCTGCCCAATGCAGCCGCCGACATCACCAGGCCGGCGACGATCGTGACATGCGCCGGATCAGGAACGATCTGGGCGACATAGACCGTGATGATCGGCTCGATCGACATGTTCGCCAGCATCAGCAGCATGCCGGTGACCAACATCGCGATGATCGGCCGCTTATCAGCAACGCCAGCCCATCCGCCTTGACGCGACGCGGTCCTTGATCGGCGCGGCCTCGGTTCCTCCTTGATCAGGAAGGTGGTCGCCAGGAACGCAACGAAGATGATCGCACCGGCCGCCAGGAACGTCATCCGAATCCCGATCAGCGGCGGCAGCACGCC
>JAQGHW010000567.1 GCA_028291505.1 Rhodopila sp.
TCGACCAGAAGATCGTCGGGCTGCTGCGCGACGAATACCGCATCGCCCGGATCACCAAGGAAACCGCCGGCACGCTGAAGGATCTCGTTGCCAAACTGACCGGCGTCGATCCGGTCGCGGCATTGGCGACGCTGAACGCGTACAACGCCGCGCCCCGGCCGGAGGTGCCGTTCAACCCCAATGTCCATGATGGGCTGCGCACGATGGGGCTGGCGATTGACAAGACCAACTGGGCGCAGAAACTGGATACGCCGCCGTTCCATGCCTATGGCGTCACGGCCGGCGTCACCTTCACCTTTGGCGGCCTGAAGGTGAACACCAGCGCGCAGGTTGAGGACACGTCAGGCGTTCCGATTGGCGGCCTGTTCGCCGCGGGCGAGATCGTTGGGGGTTTGTACTATCACAACTACGGCAGCGGCACGGGTCTGGTCGCCGGCGTGACCTTCGGACGGATTGCCGGCGACGGCGCCGCGCGATTTGCCGCCGGCGCTGGATAAGCGTTGGGCATGCCAATACGGCCGTAGAGGTTGAACCGCCCGCTCAGCCCGGCTAGCGTCCTGCGGGCCGGTCCAAGCCGGTCGATCAACAAGTCCGGCCGTGACGGCACGGTCGGGTCAGGGAAGGAATACGTCATGCGTTTTATGTCTACGAGGGGATGGATACCAGTCTTTACCGGCGGGATGCTGATGGCTGCCTCGATCGCGAATGCGGCCGATCCGGTTCGTGGGGTGACCGACACCGAAATCGTCATCGGAACGGTTACCGACCTGTCAGGCGTGACCGCCGTGCAAGGGGTCAACAACAGCGATGCCATCCGGATGGCCTTCGACGAAGCCAATGAGAAAGGCGGCGTGAACGGCCGCAAGATCAAATACGTCGTCGAGGACAACCAGTATCAGGTCCCTCGCGCGGTGCAGGCGATGAACAAGCTGCTGAACAGCGATAACATCTTCCTGGCATTGGATGACGGCGGCACGCCAATGAACGATGCGAACATGCCGACGCAGTTCGGCAAGAACGTGCCGAACATGTTCCCCCTGACGTCCGCCAGGTCGATGTATGAGCCATATAACCGGCTGAAATTCGGTCAGTTCGCGTCCTACTACGACCAGATGCGGGCCGCGGTGAAATACTTCGCCCAGAACAAGGGGCGCAAGGCGTTCTGCGTATCCTATCAGGATTCCGACTTCGGCAAGGACGTGCTGGCCGGGGTGACCGCCGAGACCCAGGCGCTGGGTCTGAAAGTAGTCGAAACGACCGCGCACCGGCCGACCGACACCGATTTCAACGGCGCGATGGAAAAGCTGCATGACGCCGGCTGCGACGTGATCATGATGGGCACGATCGTGCGCGATACGAACATCATCATTCAGACGGTTCGCAAGATGGGATGGAACGTCGATCTGGTGGGGCAGTTCGCATCCTATGACACGGCGGTCGCCACGCTTCCCGGCGGCGCGACCGAAGGTTTTTACTGCATGACCCCGGCGCTGTATGCTTATCCGGATGACCCTCGCCCAGCGGTGCAGGATTTCGCCAAGAAATACAAGGCCCGCTACGGCCGCGATCCGAACTTCCATGGCGAGGTCGGCTACACGGCGGCTCAACTGGTCCTGATCGGACTCAAAAGCGCCGGCAAGGATCTGACCGTGGACAGCTTTGTCAAGGGAATGGAAGGCATTCATGACTACACCGATATATTCGGGGCACATCTGTCGTTCGGACCGGACCAACACCACGGCTCGACCCAGTCCTTCCTGACCGTCGTCAAGGCAGGCCGTTGGGTGCCGGTCGAGCAGTCGGCTCTAGGCTACTAGCCGCTGCCGGTTGAACGGCCGGCGCGATCGACGTCTGGGGTTTGAGGCAACCCCAGACAGTCGAAATCACGCGACCGCAAGAATCGGAGTGCAGCAGCAACCGACAAGCCACCTGCCCATCTTCAGGTCTTCGTCACATTCCAGAACACCGGCACAGCCCCCTTCAGCAGGCCGGACACGTTCGACCGCCACGCCGCGGGCGGCAAGTATTGCCCCAGCGGGATGAACGGAACGGTGTCGAAGGCGCGCGCCTGAATCTCGGCGTCCAGACGGCGGCGTTCGGCCGGGTCTACACTGTCCATCCAGGTGGTGCGCATGCGCTCCAGTTCCGCATCGGACGGCCAGCCGAACCAGGCATCCTGACCATTCCCCCGAACGTTGCTGGCAAATATCGGATCCCGGTATTCGGCCGCCGGGTACCCCGCCGGGAACAGCGACCAGCCGCCCTTCTCGATCGGCTCCTTGCTGGTGCGGCGTTCGACCACGGTGCCCCAGTCGACCGTCTGCTCATCCAGATTGATGCCGATTTCGCGTAACGACCCAGCAACGACCGAGCTCATTGCGTGGTAATAAACCTGGTCGGTGGGATGTAGCAGAACCACACGCTCGCCGGCATATCCCGCCTCAGCCAGCATCTTCTTGATAGAAGCGGTGTCCGGACGTTTGCGAACCCGATCCATACCAGCATCATTCGCCGACGGTGTCCCCGGCATGAAGAACCCAACGGGCGCTCGATACAGTGTCGGATCGTCCCCCATGACCGCCGTCATCACATCAACCTGGTCGATCGCCGCCAGTATCGCCCGCCGCACCCCCGGGTTGGCCGTCGCACCATGCAGCGCGTTCGGCCGCAACCCGCCCAGCGTGCCGTAAAGATCGAGCGGCGCCACCACCACCCCGTCGCGCTTTTTCAGCAGCGGCAGCAAATCCGGCAGCGGCGAGTCCAGCCAGTCCACCTCGCCGTTCATCAGCGCATTGGCCGCCGTCGCGGCGTCCGGCATCACTCGCCATTCGACCCGCTCCACCAGCACCCGATAGCCGCCCGCGGCAAAGCTGACCGGCTCATCGCGCGGACTATACTTGTCAAACCGAGCAAATACCGCGCTGTGGCCGGAGACGTATTCGTCGGGCACATAGCGGAACGGACCGCTGCCGATCGCCTCGGGGATCTGCTTGAACGGGTCGGTCAGCGCCAGCCGCTCCGGCATGATCACCGGCGTCGGCTGAGTCTTCGCCAGCGCATACGGCAACGAGGCGAACGGTTTGCTCAGCCGCCAGACCAGCGTG
>JAQGHW010000583.1 GCA_028291505.1 Rhodopila sp.
AAAATTCCAGTCGCACACCGGCGACGTCAAACCATCCAAGCTCAATCACCGTCACCTGCAACTTCTATCCGTGTTCATCCGTGTTCATCCGTGGTTCCAAATTCTTGCTTGGTTCACCACGATCGAAGACATCCACGACCCACAAAGCCAATGGAATTCCAAATGCGATTGCCTTGGCGTGCCACCCATCGCGATCGATCACAGCCCCATCGGGACGCCTTACCGACCCGGCAACCCGACCAAACCACCAACCCCCATAACCCGGAACACCGCGAAATCCGGACCCGCGGCGCCAACCCGCCTCACCGTTCCAATCCGCTGAACATCGACCCACATCGCCGGGTCGGGCGGATCGGCGCGGCGCGCATCGCGCACCAGCACGCCCGGCTTCCCCTCGATCGGCACCACCGGAAGCGTCGTCAGCATCCAGCGCTCGTCCGTCCCGACAACCCGGGTTCCGGCCGGCATCCACCACGCCAGTTCGCTCCCCAGCCCATACCCCTCTACCGCGACATAGTCGGCGCCAGTCGCCGCGCGTGATGCCTCGATCTGCTGGGCGAGACCGTCCCATCCCCAGAGGCGAGCTGCGATCGGATCAAGCCGCGGCGGCAACGGCAGCAACCCGCTCGCCGCCTGCCCATACACCAGGGCGGTGATCGCGAAACCCAAAGCGGACGCGCCGATCCACCAGCGCCGCGAGATCGCAACCCCGCCAGCCGCGATAACCAGAGCCGGGTAAATGATCGCCGGCCAGTTGCCTTGCACCCGGTCGCCCAACGCGTGCTGCACGAACACCAGCAACGGCGGCAGCGACAGCGCCACCAGCAGGGACCACGCCGGATCGCGTTGCCGCCACGCCCGCCGCGCCGCCACCATCAGGCCGGCCATGCACAGCCCCCACACCAGGGGAGTCGCCAGCCCGATCTGCCCTCCCACCAGCTCCGCCAGAAAGCCGACCGCTCGGGCAGGCCGCCAGTCCTCGACGCGACCGCCCTGCCTGGCCAAGCCCGCCCACCCGTGCATCGCGTTCCATGCGAGCACCGGCGCAAACATCAAAAAGCCGATCCCGCACGCCGCCCACGGCTGCCACCGGCGCAGCCAGGGCCGCACCGCGGGAACCAGCAGCACCCACAGCCCAACCCCAGTCCACAGCAGCAGCGCGGTGTATTTGCTGTCGAGCGCCAGCCCGCCGAACAATCCGCCCGCCAGCCACCAGAAGCCGCCACCGCCGGCCGCGATCCGCGCCATGGCCCACAGCGTCGCCGTCCAGAAGAACAACAGCGGCGAGTCGGGCGTCATGATAACGGTCCCCACGCCCAGCAGCAGCGAGGCGTTCAGCAGCATGACCGCCGCGACACCCGCTCTCGTCCAGGGAAACAGCACCCTGGCGGCGTCGAACAGCATCCAGGACGCGAGCGCCGCGGCCAACGGACCCAGCAACCGGACCCCCAGCGCGGTCTGGCCCAGCACGGCGGTTCCCGCCCTGATCCACAATGCCACCATCGGCGGATGGTCCAGGTACCCGAACGCCAGGGCATGCGACCAGACCCAGTAATAGGTCTCATCGGGTGCCAGCGGCACCCTCGCCGCCACAACCAGCCGGACCAGCGTCAGCACCGCCAGCCCGCCCGCGAGTCCCCTCATCGGATGCGCCGAAACCAAGGTCGCTCTCACCGGGAGCAACGAACCAGGGTCGTTCTCACCGGGCGCGCCAATCCCGGGCTGCTTGCAGCCGAAGCGGATCCAACGTCGCTTTCACCGGAAGCGCCGGACCAAAGCCGCCTTCATCGGGCCCGCCAGACCAGTGTCGCGGAGACAGCGTAGTTCCAGACCACCCCGATCATCGCCCCGATCCCGCCGGCCACCGTCCAGGTCGTGTGCCGCTCATAAAGCACCTGCGCGATACCGACGTTGGCGACGGCGCCGAAGCCGCACACCACCATGAACAGCAGCAACCCCCGCCACAGCCTGGGACCTCTCAGCCGCTGGTCGCGGTAGGTGATCACGTTGTTCAGCTCAAAGTTGAATGCCATCGCGACCAGCGTGGCTATCGCCTGTTCGGATTCAAAACCCAGCGGGGAAGTTTCACGCAGCACCGCAAGCACGCTCAGATGGATGACGATACCCAGCGCGCCAACTAGCGCGAACGAGAAGAAGCGGAGCGGCAGCAGCCCGCCGAACACCTTGTCGAGCAGCAGACCGCCGAACTGGATCATCACCAGCGCGTCCATCTTGCTCTCGCCCGCGGCGCGTTCGCGGAACCGCGCGGGGACCTCCAGCACACGCAGCGGCGCGTGGCTGCTCAGCACGAGGTCCAGCAGGATCTTGAAACCCTGCCCGTTCAGGCTGCGGGCGAGTTCCTCGAACAGCGTGCGCGGCAGCATGAAGAAGCCGCTCATCGGGTCGGTGAGGCGGACCGGCAGAAAGGCCTGCGCCAGCCAGATCCCGCCGTCCGACAACATATGCCGCCAGCGGCTCGACAGGCCTGCGCTGTCGCCACCCTCGACATGCCGGCTGGCGACGGCGAGGTCGTAGCCGCCGGCCTGTAGCGCCGACAACATAAACGGCAGGCGGCTTTCGTCGTGCTGCAGGTCGCCGTCGATCACCGCGACATAGGCCGCCGAGGATGACAGTGCGCCCTCGATCACCGCGGAGGCCAGGCCGCGGCGGCCGATCCGGCGGATGCAGCGCACCCTGCCATCCTGCTGGGCGATGCGCCGCACTTCCAGCGTCGTGCCGTCCGGGCTGTTGTCGTCGACGTAGATCACCTCCCAGGCGATGCCGGCCAGTGCCGCATCCAGCTTGGCGATCATCGGCGCCACGTTCGGACGCTCGTTGAAGCAGGGGACGATGACGCTCAGCACAGGTGCACCGCCAGGCCGGCCGACAGTGGGAGGTTCAACCTGGGTGATCCGGTCAGGCATGGGTTTCCGATCAATTCCGCGCGCGAGCCACGGTGGTCAATCCCGCACCCCCGCCACGGTGGTCAATCCCGCTCCCGAGCCCCGTCGGTCAATCCCCGGCGGTCAATCCCTGGCGGTCACCCGGCGCCCTGGTCCCGGCGGAAAAAGAGCGAGGCATAGGCTGAAGGTCAAGGGGAATGCGAAATTCCACAACCCAAAGGTGTATTTTCGTGTCTAATAAATTTAGAATAATTTCTTTGTAATTTAGACTATATGTATTATTATTTTTTCACAACCTATGTCGGGCTGGGCGTCGCCATGAACAAAATCGCACTTCGGATCGCTGCGTCGATCGCGCCGCTGGCCGCCCTGACCATGGGGACCGCGCAGGCCGGCGCCTTGACGAATACCCAGATATTCAGCCAGTTTAACGCCGTTATTTCCGGCAATTTCACCAGTTCAGCCGACGTTGAAGGCCGAACCGTAGTTGGTGGAAATCTTACCGGTGGAGCAACCTTCGAACTCAATCCCGCTGGGACCGCTATGTCGTCTTTTTCCGCGCTAACTGTCTATGGATCTTCGACAGGAGGTGGAAATTACAACATCATCAATTCGAGCGGCCTGACCATCATCGGTACCAATAATGCGACGATTACCATGGCCGCCGGGGGTACGGTCTATATCGGTGGGGCGAATTCAGGTGCGATCACTGCCAATAACGGCCCTACATCGATCGCCATCAACGGCAACAACAACGCGAACCTGACGCTGAACGGCGGCGGCGGCGGGACGATCCAGGTCAACGGCAACAGCACCGGCGACATCAGCGGCGGGGCTCTGACCTATACCGGCACCCGAAGCGGCAACCTGAACGGCGGCGCTACTGCGACACATGTGGGAAGCCTGACCCTAACCCCACCCAGCAGCACGGTGTCGCCCTTCGCGACGACGTTTCAGGCGCTGAGTACGCTTTCCACCCAGTTGAACGCGGTCAAGGCGAACAGCACGGCTGCCTCCTCGGGCGGCGCCATCACTTTCAATGCCGCCCCGGTCAACGGCGTCGCGGTCTTCGACGTCAACACAGCCCTTTTCGCCGCGAACTCGACCGTCACGATAAACCTGGATGGTGCGACTTCAGTGATCGTCAACGTCAGCGTCAGCGGCTGTGTAACCGGCCCTTGCGCATTCACCATGCCGAACAGCGTGAACTTCAACAGCCCGACCGGATATGCGGCAACGGTGCTGTGGAACTTCATCAATGCCACGAACCTGACGTTCACCAACGAATTCGGTGGGTCTGTCCTGGCGCCGCTTGCGGCGGTACGCAACAGCAGCCCGATTGACGGCACCCTGGTAGCCGCCAGCTACTCCGGCACCGGTGAATTGCACAGCCATCCATATACTGGCAGTTTTCCGGGTACCAGCACTCCGGCACCGGAACCAGCGAGCCTTGCCGTCATCGGAACCGCCTTGGCCGGGCTGGCCACCGTCCGGCGCAAGCGAAAGGCCAAGGCTCCGCCCCTCGCCGCTCCCTGATCTCGTAATCGATGAACCAGGCGCCTGGCCGCGGGACCAGCCAGATCCTACGCGAATGGAACGCCCGCCAGGCTGCGGCTGGTACGGATCGTCTGAAGCGTCTGCACCCGGCTCACCGTTGGCGATCCAGTCAGCTTTTGCGTCAACTGATTCTCATGCGCGGTATCCCGAGCCACCAGCTTGAGCAGGAAATCGCCGCCGCCACGAATCATGTGGCACTCGCGCACCTCCGACCAGCCGCCGACGAGCTGCTCGAACGCCGACAGCACCGCCTCTTTCTGGCTCTCCAGCCCGACGATCGCGAAGAAGGTGATTTCCCACCCCAGTTTCTGCGGATCGGTGTCAGCGTGATAGCCGCGGATGACCCCTGCCTCCTCCAGCGCGCGCACGCGCCGCAGGCACGGTGGAGCCGAGATGCCGGCCCGCTTGGACAGGTCGACATTGGTCATGCGCCCGTCTTCCTGCAGCGACGAAAGGATACGACGATCGATCGCGTCCAGCAGGATAGGCGTGTCAGAATTGGGCGGCTTCATTCGAGTTCGTTGAACGGACGTTTCCATGCCGCGGCGGCGCACCTAATCTTATTGCGTACCGGCGCCCTCGCAAGCCGGAATCTCGTCCTTCGCCACTATCGTTGTTCCATCCACAGCTTTCTTCGCGTGTCCTGCCCGCGGATTCGTCGCTGCCCGGGGCAGATATCGGCCATCGGTGGGCTACCCGGAAAACGCCGAACCCGGCTTTCACAATTTCATCTCTTCCCAGCGCCCGAACGTGCAGCCACCTTGGGTGCCATGAAACCCCTCCTCCGAGGCATCGCCCGCATGCTGGCAGTCATCGGCGTGCTTGTTCTGCTGCTCGCCGCACTGGCTGTCGGTGCGGTGTGGCTGACGATCCCCGGTTCGCGACAAACCGCCTCCATCCCCGGCCTGTCCGACGCGGTCGACATCACCTACGACTCGGATTGGGTCCCTCGTATTCGGGCCGAGTCGGCGCTGGACGCGGCCACCGCGCTGGGCTTCGTGCATGCGCGCGACCGGATGTTCCAGCTTGAACTGATGCGGCGCGCGGCGTCCGGGCGCCTGTCGGAAATCGCCGGTTCAGCAACACTGCCGATCGACCGGATGATGCGCACGCTGGGCCTGCGCCAGCGCGCGGTGGCCGATCTCGCCGCTTTGCCCCCGGATACGCAGGCGATGCTGACCGCCTATGCGCGCGGCGTGAACGCCTGGATCGACCTGAAAGGCCGCTTCGCCGCGCCCGAATTCCTGGTGCTGGGTGCCCCCGAACAGTGGCAGGCAGCGGACAGCCTGCTGTGGGCGAAGACGATGGGGCTTTGGCTGTCGATGAACTGGCGCCAGGAATTGTCCCGCCAGGCGCTCGCGGGCCGAGTTCCGGCGCCACTGCTCGACCAGCTTTGGCCCCGCCAGCCTGGTGTGCCGGCGCCGGACGCCATGCTGCAGCCGCTGACCCGCTTCGCCGCGGCCGCATCCCGGTTGGCGGCGATCCTGCCGCACTTTCCCGCACCGTACACGATGCCATCCTCAGCGTCGAATGAGTGGGCGGTCGACGGCCGCCACACCGCGAGTGGCGCCCCATTGCTGGCGGGCGACCCGCATCTGGCGTTCAGCTTTCCCGGCATCTGGTACCTGGCACGAATTGACATCCCGGCGCGGACCATCCCGCCGCCAGCCCCAAATAACACCCCCGGCCCGGCCGCCCCCATCCAGGCACCCGCCCGCGTGCTGGCCGGCGCCACGGCCCCCGGCGTCCCATTCCTGGTGATCGGGCACAACGGCAAGATCGCCTGGACCTTCACCACCACCGGTGCCGACGTCCAGGACATCTTCATCGAGACCCCGGCGGGACCGAACGAATACCAGACTCCGGACGGCCCCAGGCCATTCGTGGTGCGGGAGGAGCGGATCAAGGTCCGCGGTCAGGCGGATGTCGTGCTGACCGTGCGCGAGACCCGGCACGGCCCGGTCATCAGCGATCTCGACCACCCGGACGGCCCCATCATGGCGGTGGCGATGGGCAATCTGCAGCCCGGCGATACCGCGGCGTCCGGCTTGCTGGCGTTGAACGACGCCGGTTCGGTGCAGGAGGCCGGGGCGGCAGCCGCAAAGATCAGTTCGCCGGCGCAGAACCTGCTGGTCGCCGACGCCAAGACCATCGGCCTGTTCGTCACCGGCCAGGTGCCGATCCGGCGAGCCGGCGATGGCTCCGCGCCGGTTCCGGGCGACGGATCGCATGACTGGATCGGCTGGGCCGCGGGCGATCAGTTGCCGCACAGCGTCTCGCCCGCCAGCGGCCGGCTGGTGAACGCCAACGAACCGGTCTGGCCGCCCGACTTTCCGATCTTCATGGCACGCGACACCTTCGGCGACTGGCGCGCGAAGCGCATCCGCGAGATACTGGAGAAATCCGATCGGCACACCCCGGCCGACTTTGCCGCGATGCAGACCGACGTCGTGGACACCTTCGCCCGTCAGGTGTTGCCAACCTTGCTGGCGGTGCCCGGCGTGAGTGGCGCCTCCGACAAGGCATTCCGCCTGTTGCATGACTGGGACGGGGCCGCGGTGATGGACTCCCCGGCACCGCTGATCTTCAACGCCTGGATGGAGGCGTTTTACACCGCGGTGCTGCGGCATGCCGGACTGACCACCGGGGTCGGCGCGCCGGTTTCGGATTTCGTGGCATCGGTGCTGTCTCCGGCCGGCGCGCACTGGTGCGACGGCGATTGCACGCCGATGCTGCGCGACGCGCTGGCCGATGCGGTCAAGGATCTCGGTGCGCGCTTCGGCGACGATCCCGCGGCATGGCGTTGGGGCGACGTGCATCAGGCGGTGTTCGCCCACCCCATCCTGCGCGGCGTCCCTTTGCTGGGGTCGTTCACCACGATCACCATCCCCAGCCCGGGCAATGACAACACGCTCGATCGCGGCGGCACCGATCTCGCGTTCCGCTCCGTGCACGGCGCGTCCTACCGCGGAGTCTACGACCTTGCCGATCTCGACCACAGCCTGTTCATGATCACCCCCGGACAATCGGGCAATCCATTCAGCAGCCATGCAAGAGATTTTGCCCTCCGCTGGCGCGACGGTGCTACGATAACAATCGGGCCGGTGGCGGCCGACATCTCCGGAACGGTCCGTCTGACCCCCCCATGAGCACCTAGCCCAATGAGCTTTGGCAACCCCTATCTGGACGATGATTTCCTGACCGGCGGCGTCATGTTCCGCCGCTGCGTGGCCTGGGTGTTCGACGCCTTCCTGATCGTCGTCCTGGTCTGGGTCCTGTGGTGGATACTGGTGATGTTCGGGTTGCTGACCCTCGGCCTGGGCTTCGGCGCCATGAGCATCCTGCCGTTCGTCCCGTTCGCCTACCACTTCCTCTCTCTGCTGGGTGCATCCAGCGCAACGCCCGGCCAGCAGATGACGGGGCTGACGGTACGTCGCCACCTCGATCTGGGGCCGCCGACGGGCTTGCAGGCGTTGGCCTCGGTGCTGATATTCTACCTGACGCTCGCGACATCCGGCCTGTTGCTTGTGGTGGCGTTGTTCACCCGCCAGCACCGCACCTTGCACGACCTTGTGAGTGGCCTCGTCGTGGTGCGGGTAAGGGCGATGCGGACATTGACCGAAACCGGCCCAGGCTGGAACATGCCCGGCGGAGCGTCCGCCCCATGAGCATGTACAAACCGCCGCGCCGGCCGCAATTCTTCTACACGACGGCCCCCTTGCCCTGCCCGTACCTGGCGGGACGCACCGAACGCAAGGTGGTGACCGAGATCGTCGGCCCCGACGCCGAGGCGCTGCACGACCGCCTGTCCCGCGCCGGGTTCCGCCGCAGCCACAACATCGCCTACGCCCCGGTGTGCCCGTCGTGCCAGGCCTGCGTGCCGATCCGCATCCCGGTGGACACCTTCCAGCCCGACCGGACACTGCGCAAGATCGCCAAGGCCAACGCCGGCCTGGAGGGTTATCGCGTCCCACCGCGAGCCACCGCCGAACAGTTCCAGTTGTTCCAGCGCTACCAGCAGGTGCGCCACGGCGACGGCGACATGGCGAGCATGAGCTTCTACGACTATCGCGCCATGGTCGAAGACACGCCGATCGAAACGTTCATCATCGAGTTCCGCGACGAGGAAGACCGGCTATTGAGCGCGTGTCTCGGCGACAAGCTGGGCGACGGCCTCTCCGCCGTCTACAGTTTCTTCGCCCCCGGCATGGAGAAGCGTTCGCTCGGTACCTTCGCCGTGCTGTGGCTGATCGAGCGCGCCAAGGCGTTGCGGCTGCCCTATGTCTACCTCGGTTACTGGGTGCCCGAGAGCCGGAAAATGGCCTACAAGGCCAGGTTCCGCCCGAGCGAGGTGCTAATCAGCGGAACGTGGCGCGTGCTGACGGACGGCGAAATCGCCGGTGACGCCGCCGCCGAGGTCGTCATGGTCTCGGAATCCGCCGATTGACCGGCCCGGTGACCCACGATTTCGCTTTCGGATGCCGGCATGCCCGATCCTGACTGGCTCGTTTGGGCCCGCGAAATCCAAGCCCTCGCGCAAACCGGCCTGACGTTCAGCAAAGACCCCTACGACCAGGAACGCTTCACCGCGTTCCGCCGCCTGTCCGCCCGTATCTTCGCCGAACACACCGCCGCGGACGTCACGCGCATCG
>JAQGHW010000588.1 GCA_028291505.1 Rhodopila sp.
GGCCATCTCAGGCGGACGAACACGTTCTCCGCCCACGCTCGGACATCCGCATGACCTTGCCCGGGCTGAGCGAGCGAGCCGCCGCGGACAAGAGAAAATGCTGCGCCATCGAAGCCACCTCGACCTATAGAACATACCAGGAACATGATCGAGTTCGCGCAGCCAGTCAAGCGTGGTGGCGGTTGCTACATGATGGCGGTGATCTCGGGAGAAGAAGCCTAGCCCTTTGGCTCGGAACCGCCTTCAAGATCCCGAAGTATGATGTCGGCCGTTGCCTCATAATGGGCCTTCAGGAGGGTCACTGCGCGGTCGGCATCGCCATCCATGATGGCATTGAGGATCGCCATGTGCTCGGCGTTGATGTCGCGCTTGGGATAGATCTTCCGCACCGAAAGCTGGCGGTAGCGGTAAAGCTGATCGGCGAGTTGATCACAGAACATCCGCAGCGGACGTGATCCGCATTGGGCCAGAAGCTGGCGATGAAACAGGCGGTGCAGCGTCTCCCATTCGGCATGCTCTTCGTAATGCTCACTGTTGGCCGAGCGCTTGGTGCGGACGAGGCGATGGCAGGCGATGACGAGTGCCTCCTCCCATTCGGGCGTGGCGGTGGCCATGCATTGGCGCAAGGCCAGCTCCTCCAACCAGCACCTGGTCTTGGTCAGCTCCGCTAATTCCTCGGCGCTGATGCCGGCGACAGTGAAGCCGCGCTGGTCCTGGAATTCGACCAACCCGTCGGATGTCAGGCGGTTCAGTGCCTCACGGATGGGTGTCTGCCCAGCGCCGTACCGTTCCATGAGGAATTTGATTTGCAGTTTACGGGTCGGCTCCAACCGGCCGGTCAGCAGGTCACGTCGCAGCCGATCATAGACGTTGGTCGCCTGCGTTTGGCTGGGGGCGGCCGGTAACAGCGGATCGGGGATGGAGGTCGACATGAGTCACCATACAACGCCCTAAATAAAAGGCGAACATCCCACTAGAAGAGGAATAATGTATATAACCCCTTGCGCGGCGCCAGGAATATGTAGCATTTTCCCCGCAGAGAAGCGACGTTGCGCAGCCGGATGATGGGAGAGGTCAATGGTGGCTCGGCCCCATGCTGCAGGAGGATACGTATGATGACCTGCTCCTGCGGGATCGATGTACACGCGCACGTCGTACCGGAGCATATTCCGGCGTATTTGGCGCAACCCGATCTGCCTGGGTGGCCGTCTATGGCGCCTGTTCACGCCTGCCATCGTCACGTCATGATCGACGGGAAAGTCTATCGAACCGTGTCTAAGCAATGCTGGGACGTGCCATCCCGGGTCGCAGACATGGAGTCCATGGGATTGCGACTGCAGGTCGTCTCGCCGATGCCGGAATTATTTTCCTACTGGCTGCCCGCGGCGGCCGCGACCGACTTGCTTCGTTATGTTAACGATTTGACGGCGGAGATGGTGGCCCAATCAGGGGGGCGGCTTGCCGCGCTGGGTGCGGTTCCGCTGCAGAATCTGGATGGTTCCATTCAAGAGCTGCACAGGGTGCGACGCGCACCTTGGGTTTGCCGGGGTCGAGATCGGAAGCAACATCAATGGCCGACCCATCGGCGCGCCTGAATTCGACCCGTTTTTCGCCGCTGCGGAGGCGGAAGGGGCGGCCGTGTTCGTCCATGCCGTGCGCCCGGCCGGCATGGATCGGCTGGTTGGCCCGGCGCCGCTACAACAAGCGCTCGGCTATCCAACGGATATCGGACTGGCCGCCGCATCCGTGATCACTGGCAATCTGATGCAACGCTTTCCCAGGCTTCGCATAGCGGTTAGCCACGGGGGCGGCACGTTGGGGCTGCTGCTACCGCGGCTGGAGCAGGCGCGACAGGTATTCGCCCCGCTGCAGAAGGCCATCGCGGCCTCCCCAACCGAGCAAGCCCGGCGCCTGTTCTACGATGCCCTGGTGTTCGACGCGCCCACGCTACGTCATCTGGTCGCTCTGTTCGGTGACAGCCAGATCATGCTGGGCACCGACCATCCTTTCAATTTCCACGACCGCATGCCGGTGAGCCGGGTCATGCAGGCGATCGAGCATCCGGCCACCCGCAGCCGGCTCCTATATGAAAATGCCCAACGTTTTCTTGGCCTGGATCCGCATGGTCGATCACGGCTATCCCATTGCCTGGGGTGTTGGGCGGCACGGCCCCGGCGACAACGTATTTGCTTATTTCGTCGATCCGTTTGGTGTCGTTATCGAATACGCCGCGGAAGTGCTTCAGGTTGACGACAGTTACCGTGTTCGCGGCCCATTGGAGTGGACCTGGCCACCGGGGCGGACCGACCATTGGGGCATTGCTCCGCCAAAGACCGAAGCCTTGAAGCACGCCCAATTGGCCGTCCCGTTCGCGTCGGCCCGGGCGGCGCTATGACATCGACTGATTTTGACGTCGTGGTCGTCGGGTTCGGGCCGGCAGGCGCAGTTGCGGCCTGCTTGCTCGGCCAGGCAGGCCTGCGCACGCTTGCGATCGACCGGGTCGTTGCGGTTTGGGACAAGCCGCGGGCGATCGCCATCGATCATGAAATCATGCGGCTGTTTCAGAATTTGGGCATGGCCGATAAGGTTTTGCCGCATGTGGCGCCGTTCACGGCATCCGAACATTTTGGCGCGGATGGTCAGTTGATTCGACGTATCGACATGGTGCCCCCACCGTACCCGCAAGGCTACACGCCGAGCATGGTGTTCACCCAGCCGCCGGTCGAGGCTGCCCTAAGGGCACACGCGGCCTCCTATCCCAGCGTGGAGGTTCAATTGGGCGTCGAGTTTATCAGCCTGGAGCAGGCGACCGATCATGTGGCGGTGACCCTGCAGGCGCCGCAAGCGGATCCGAGCATTGTCACTGCGGCTTACGTCATTGGCTGCGACGGTGCCTCCAGCACCGTGCGCCAACATCTGGGTATCGCGTTCGAGGATTTGGTGTTCGATGAGCCGTGGATGGTCATCGATGTCCGGGTGAATGACGCCGGGTTGGCGAAGCTGCCGGCAACCGCGGCGCAATTCTGCGAGCCGGCCCGACCCAGCACCTTCATCGTCGGACCCGGCAATCACCGCCGATGGGAAATCATGCTGCTCCCCGGAGAGGACCCGCGCACGATGGAGCGGCCGAAGCAAGTCTGGCAGTTGCTGTCGCGCTGGCTGAGTCCAGGCGATGGCGAACTATGGCGTGCCAGCAGCTATCGATTCCATGCCTTGGTGGCTTCGCAATGGCGGGCCGGCAGAGTCTTCCTCGCCGGGGACGCCGCCCATCAGCAGCCGCCATTCATTGGGCAAGGCATGTGCCAGGGCATACGCGACGTCGGTAATCTGAGCTGGAAGCTTGCAGCCGTTATCCGGGGCACAGCATTTTCCGCCCTGTTGGATACGTACGGGGAAGAGCGTGACCAGCACGTCCGTACGTTGACGGCCCGCATCAAAGCAATCGGTCACACCATATGCGAGCGTGATCCGGTCGCAGCCCGGCGCCGCGATGCGGACCTTCTGGCGCAGGGTGGGGGCACCGCCCGCACCGTTACCCGGCAGGAAATCGTGCCCCCCATCGCCGCCGGGTTGCTTGCCGACACTGCACACCCGGCCAATGGCACGTTGTTCCCGCAGCCCTGGGTGGCAGGCGCGGATGGCCCTCGGCACCTGGACGATGTCGTCGGCACTGGCTGGCGTATGGTGTTGGATGGCCGTGCGGCTGGTGCGTGGCCCAACACCGCGATGCCGATCGTCACGATCCAGCAGCCAGGTCACTCAGGCCTTGTGGAGCAGGACGGCATCCTGGCTGCCTGGTTCGACAAGTATGGCTGTGTCGGCGCCATTGTCCGGCCGGACCATTACGTCTACGGCGTATTGCCCGATTTCATGTCCGCGCCAGCAGTCCTCGACGATTTGAAGTCGCGTCTGGGTGGTCGCGCATGATCCAGCCATCCCGGACCTGCCGCTGGGCTTTGTTCACGGCATGATGATCGCCGCCGTGATGCTCCTGATCGGCGCAGTCGCCAGCCTGCTCTTGATCTTTCCCGAACGCACGGCAGCGCGCATCGGCACCGCCATCACCCAATCCCTTCCCACCGAGGTCCTATAATGAAGCTTGCTACATTCCGCGCCGCCGGGTGCACCAGTTGGGGCGTCATCGAGGACAATGCCGTCATCGATGTAGGGAGCGCCATGCGCGACCGGTTCCCGGACCTCCGCGCCTTGATCGCCGCCAACGCGTTCGGCCTGGTGGCTGGGGCGATGGCGGGGGCACCGCGTCACGCCCTGACCGCGATCGAATGGCTGCCCGTCATTACCGAGCCAGGCAAGATCCTCTGTGTCGGCCTGAATTACGAGACGCACCGCAAGGAGACGGGGCGCAGCGAGGTCGCCAACCCCACCATCTTCGCCCGCTTTGCCAACAGCCAGACTGGCCACAAGCAGCCAATCCCACGCCCCCGCGTTTCGCACGAGCTGGATTACGAGGGCGAACTCGCCGTCATCATCGGCAAACCCGGCCGCTACATCGACGCAGCCAACGCTGTGGCGCATATCGCCGGGTACGCCTGCTACAATGACGGCAGCATTCGCGACTATCAGCGCCATACCCACCAATTCACGCCGGGGAAGAACTTCCCGGATACCGGTGCCTTCGGTCCGTGGATGGTGACGCCCGACGAAATGGGGGCGCTCGGCCCACAACGGCTGCAAACGCGTGTCAACGGTACCGTCGTGCAGGATGCGCTGCTGTCGCAGATGATCTTCGATGTCCCGAGCCAGATTGCCTACTGCTCCAGCTTCACCAGGCTGGAGCCCGGCGACGTCATCGTCACCGGCACCCCCGGCGGCGTCGGCGCCAAGCGCACACCGCCGCTATGGTTGAGGCCTGGCGACATCGTAGAGGTGGAGATCGACAAGGTGGGGCTGCTGAGCAATCCGATCACGCAGGAGGACTAGACCGTGACGCCACATATCCTGGAGCACCGCATTCCCACGCCCGATAGCCGACCCTACATTGTGGCGGCGGGCTCGGACGGGTGCGTCTGGTTTTGCGAGTCCGGCCCAGGCCAGATCGGGCGGTTATCCGTAACGGATGGCGCGATCACCGAGTTTGCGCTTCCCAACCCGACCTGCACCCCAATCGGCGTCGCCGCCGGGGTTGACGGCGCGATGTGGTTCACGGAATCCAAGGGCCACAAGGTCGGCCGCATCACCTTGGACGGCGCCATCACCGAGTTCGATCTGCCGACCCCGGAGTCCGGCCCAAACGGTATCATGCTCGGTCCCGATGGCAATATTTGGTTTGCCGAACACACCGTGGGCAAGGTGGCGCGGATCACGCCGGGCGGGAAGGTGACGGAATTCGGCGGGTTCAGCGGCCGCCCGCTCGCCCCGACGGCGACGGCGGATGCGGTGTGGTTCAGCGACTCCATCGGCAGCATCGTCGCCCGGGTCGACATGGACGGACACGTGACGGAATTTGCTGCAACCGCGGCCCGGCAGCGGCCCGCGCGCCATCATCCCGGGGCCGGATGGCAATATCTGGTTCGTGCTGGCCGAGGGCAATGCGATCACCCGCATCAGCCTGGCGGGCAAAATAGTGGAATTCCCGCTCCCCACGCCAAACGCCAGCCCCCGCGGCATCGCGGTCGCCCGCGGTAACGAGATCTGGTTCACCCAGAACCTGGTGAATCGGCTCGGCCGCATGGCGCTGGATGGCACGATGCTCGGCGAATACCCATTGACCACCGTCAATTCGGGACCGCGCGCCATGCTGGCAATGCCGGATGGCCGTCTATTCCTGTCGCAGCATGATTCAGGCGCGATCGCGGAGGTTCGCCTACCCGACTGACGACCCCATCATCAAAGGAGGAAACTAACGTGACACAGATCGCGCGGCGTGCCTTGCTCCTCGGAGCCGCTTGTTTGCCGACCCTAGCTCCCCGGGCGCGTGCCGCCGAACCGGTACGGCTGAAGTTGGCCTTCTTCGGGCCGGATTCGGAGATGACCTACGTCACCACGCTGAAACCGTTCGCGGATGCGGTGAACAAGGATGGTGCAGGGCTGGTGCAGATCGACACCTACCCAAATGGCGCCCTGGGTCGCAGCTTGCCGAACCAGCCGCAAATGGTGCTGGACGCCGTCGCCGATATTGCCTTCGCCATCCCCGGCAATACGCCGGGCCGCTTCCCGGACGATGTGGTCGTTGAGCTGCCGGGCGTGTTCCAGGATCTGCGGGAGGCAACACTTGCCTGGACCCGGTTGCTGGCGACCGAGGATTTGCGCGGCTTCAAGGATTACGTGGTGCTGGGCGCGCTCGGAACTGCCCCGTTCGGCATCCATACGCGCGCGCCGATCAAGACCCTGGCGGATCTGCGCGGCATGAAGATCCGTACCACCAACGCCACGGAAGGCACCGCCTTGCGTGCGCTCGGCGTAGTTCCGGTATTGTTGCCGATCAACGAGGTGGCGGAGGCGGTGGGTCGCGGCACGATCGATGGCACCACCGTCCACCCGGTGCCAATGTTCGATTTCGGCCTGAACCGCGTCACCCGTTACGACTACTTCATCCGGCTAGGCATCTCGCCGCTGGTCGTGCTGATGAACCGGCAGAAATTCGAGGACCTGCCCAAAGAGGCGCAGGCGGTGATCACGGCGCATTCAGGCGAGGCAATGGCGAAGGTCTATATCGCCGGGTATGGCGGCTACAGCGACGGACTCACGGGCAAGCTGAAGGCGGATACGACGCGCCACGTGATCATGCCGACGCCCCAGGATGAGGCCGCCGCACAGGCCGAGTTCAAGCCGCTGATCAACGATTACCGCGCGAAGGATCCGCGCAACGCGCAACTCTACGACAAGCTGCAGGCGATCATCACGCAAATCCGCGCGCAGGGCTGATATGTTAGCCGTGTTCGAGCGTTTCCTGGTGACACTGTCCCGGGTGCTGGCGGTGATTGGCCTGACCGGCCTGTTGGTGTTGGCCGTGATGACCTTGACGGACGGACTGCTGCGCTCGCTCGCCAATCATCCCGTCGATGCGGTGCGCGACATGGGCGGCATGGTGGCCGCCATGTCAGTCGCGTGCTGCCTGCCAATCGCTTTGCTGGAGCGTAGCAACATCACCATCCGCTTCCTCGGCGCGTTTTTCGGGCGCGGCACGGGTGAGGCAGCCGAACGCTTCGCGGCGATTGTTGTGCTGTTGCTAGTAGCTGCGATGGCGCGGCAATTCTTCCTATTCTCACGGGACGCAGCCAGTAATGGCGACGCCACCTGGATCCTGAACATCCCGACCGCCCCATTCTGGTATGTGGTCGATACCATGTTCGGCATCGCGATGCTGGCACAGTTTCTCGTCACCGTGCGGGTCCTGCAGGGAAGATCGGTCCCCGTGCCGCGCCTGGATGTGCACTAGCCCGTGACACCGCTCCTGATCGGCGGCGTTGGGCTCGCCGCACTGTTCGTCCTGATCTTCCTGCAGGTGCCGATCGCCTTCGCGATGATGGCGGTCGGGGTCATGGGATTCGGTCTGCAGGCGGGATGGGCTCCGGCCTTCACCCTACTGGCCAGTGACCCGTCACAGCAATTCACCAGCCTGGACCTGGCCACTGTGCCGCTATTCCTGATGATGGGCACCTTTGCCAGCGTCGCGGGATTTTCGGAGGATGTCTACACAGCCGCCGCCGCCCTGCTGGGGCACCGTCGTGGCGGGTTGGCTTATGCGACCATTGGTGGCTGTGCCGCGTCCGGCGCGATCTGCGGCTCCTCGACGGCGACGGCGGCGACGTTTGGCAAGGTGGCGCTGCCGCAGATGCTTCGCCGTGGCCACTCGCCCGGTTTCTCCACGGGAACGATTGCCGCCGGCGGCACGATGAAGGCGCTGATCCCGCCCTCCCTGGTGATGATCCTCTATTGCGTGGTGGCGAAGACCTACATCTTCGACCTGTTCGCCGCCGCCATCATTCCCGCGCTGCTCACGATCGCACTGAATATGGCCGCGGTCGCGATTTGCGTGCACCTGCACCCGGAAGATGCGCCGCTCAGCGCCCGGTTACCCTGGGCGGAGCGCCTGGTCGCGCTCCGCCGTGCCGCCCCGGCGGGGCTGCTCATGATCGCCATCTTCGGCGGTTTGTAGAGCGGCATCTTCACTGTCAACGAGGCCGCCTCCGTCGCGGCGGTACTATCCCTGGCGCTGGCGCTCATCCGCCGCCGGTTGAACTGGCGCGGCTTCGTCAGCAGCCTGGAACAGGCGGCCGGCGCGTCGGTGATGCTGTATTTCATCCTGATGGGCGCATCGGTCTTCACCTATTTCGTCACGCTGGCGCACGTGCCGGAAACGCTGGTCAACGCGGTCGGCGCGCTGAACCTGCCGCCGCTCCTCATCATCTTCCTGCTACTGATCGCCTACCTCGTGCTCGGTTCGGTGTTCGAGGAGATTTCTGCCATCCTCATCACCCTGCCATTCGTGCTGCCCATCGTTGTTCACCTGGGCTACGACCCGGTCTGGTGGGGCGTGATGAACGTCATCCAGGTCGAGTTGGCGCTGATCCACCCGCCGCTGGGCGTCATCGTGTTCCTGCTGCACGGCATTGCGCCAGAAATCCCGATGAAGACGATCTATCGCGGGGTGGTCCCGTTCATCGTGGCCGACCTGGTGGTCTTGCTGCTGCTGATGCTGTTTCCCGACATTGCGCTATGGCTGCCGCGGCTGATCGGCAGTTGATCGCTTTCCTACGAGGTTCCCCATGAAGACGCTCCTAACCGAACAGGCCCCTGGTTATTACCGGCACAGGATGGGCGACATCGTCGTCACCGCCCTGAACGACGGTTCCCTGGCCAAGCCGGCCGAGATTCTGAGCGGCATCGATCCCGCAGGCGCCGCCGCCATTCTGCGGGCCGAATTTCGGCCCGAGACCCCTGTGATCACTGTCAATGCTTTCCTGGTGCAAACCCCGGACCTGACGGTGCTGATCGACGCGGGATGCGGCACCAAGATGGGCCCGACGGTCGGGCGAATGGCCGCAAACCTGCACGCCGCCGGGCTCGACCCGGCGGAGATCGACCTGGTGCTGCTGACGCACCCCGACCACGTGAACGGCCTGCTGACGGCCGACGGCAGCCCGGCATTCGGCCACGCGCGCATTATGGCTCATGCAGCCGACGCCGCATTTTTCCTCAGCGAGGCGGCTGCCGCCCGGGCGCCGGAGCCGGCCAAGCCGGTTTTCGCCATGGCCCGCGCTGCGTTGGCGCCCTATGGCGAGCGCTTCAGCACGTGCGAAGGTGGCGAGGTCGCCCCCGGCATTACCGCCGTGCCGTTGCCGGGCCACAGTCCCGGCCATTGTGGCTTTCGTGTTGTCGGTGCCGGACAATCACTGCTAATCTGGGGTGATATCGTCCATGTGCCGGATCTGCAGTGCCGTCGGCCGGAGGTGGGGCTGGTGTTCGACGATGACCCGACGCTTGCCGCCGCCACCCGCCGCCAGGCCCTTACGGCCGCAGCTGAGGCACGGGAGTTGGTGGCCGGAATGCACCTGCTGTTCCCCGGCTTCGCCCATGTGACAGCCGAGGGCGGGGCGTTCCGGTCGGTACCGCTGATGTGGTCCGCGCTGGGGGCCCACCATGGTTGAGCCGGTCAGCACACTGCGCCACATCGCCGTGCTCGGTGCCGGCGCCATGGGCTCCTTTGTCGGCGGCTGTTTGGCGTCCGGCGGCGCGCGGGTCACGCTACTTGACGTGAACGAGGCGCACCTCGCCGCCATCACCCGCAATGGGCTCCACATCGCAACCGAGAGCGGTGAGCGCGTCGTGCATCCCGTGGCCATGCGCCCTGATGCGTTGGATGTGCCGCCTGACCTGTTGATCGTGATGACCAAGCAGCCGCACACCACCGCCGCGCTGGCAATGGTACAGCCTAAGCTATCAGCCGAGACATGGGTGCTGACCTTGCAGAACGGTCTAGGCAACCAGGAGTTGATCGAACAGTTTGTCCCGGTAGAGCGCATTCTGCTCGGCGTGACGACCTACCCGGCCGATCTGCAGGGGCCCGGCTATGTCGGTTCGCACAGGGCGGGCCAGGTGCGGCTGATGACGGCGGACGGCGTGCATCGGCCTATCGCGAATGAGATCGCGGCGGCGTTCGTCGCCAGCGGGCAGGATTGCTTGGTCGATCCGGATCTGTCCGTGGCGATCTGGTCCAAGGTTGCGTTCAACGCCGCGCTCAACAGCATCTGCTCCGTCACCGGCAGCCTGGTTGGGCAGGTCGGGCGCAGT
>JAQGHW010000616.1 GCA_028291505.1 Rhodopila sp.
CCGCGGCCCTTGGCCAGCCGCCCCTTCGGCCGAGACCTGAAAAAGACCGTCGCTCATACCGATAGCTGGTCGGAGATTTTCGTATCGAAGAACGTCGCGAAATCCGGCAATGCGCGAATCTGTTTCATTTCCAGCATATGCGCGGCGTAGGTCTTGCCCGCCTCCAGCATCTCCGGGGTCATTTTCCAGTTCAGCTCGACATTCTTCACCGATAGCTCGACTGCTTCCTTCTTCATGCCCAGTTTCGTGACGGTCATGGCCACCATCTCCTCAGGGTGAGACATGGCATATTCGCTGCCCTGCTTTTGCAGGCCCAGCACCAAGCGAGCAAGTTCGGGCTTCTGGTCGATGGTGTCACGATGGGCGGCCAGGATCATGTTCAGGCTGCCCATTGCGGTCGAGTATGGATACTCGACGATCTTGCCTACGCCGCTGGCCAGTGAATTGCCTGGCCCGGGTTCGGCACCGACATAAGCGTCGACGTCGCCGCGTGCCAAGGCGGCCGGCATCTCGCTGAACGACACGCGGACGGACTCGACGTCGTGGATCGTCATGCCTTCCATCCGCAGGCGTTCGAGGATGAACACTTCCTGCGTCGAACCGGGCCATATCGCGACCCGCTTGCCTTTCAGCTCCTTCAGCGTATCGATCGGTCCGTCCTTGCGCGCAACGACCGCCATGCCCTTGTTGCAGGAAGACCCGAAGACGACCACCGGTTCATGCGCGGCGGCACCCAGGATACCCGCGGCGATCCCGAACGTGCCAAAGTCAACGGAGCGTGTGACGACGGCTGCCTTGCAGTCGGTCGGGCTCTCGAACGGGATGATTTCCAGCTTGTAGCCCGCCGGCAGGAAGCGTTCGTAGAACCACGGGGTGATCGAGTGAATGAGCTTCAGCGACCCCATGCGGATGGTGACCGGGTCAGCTTTGGCCGTGCCGTAGCGCAGGACCAGGGGCGCCGCCAAAGCGCCTGTCAGGGCATGACGGCGTGAGACGAGGTCTTTTCTTTGCATGGGCGCAACCTGCCTTCTTCCTGATCAAAAATCAGGCGTTCCCGGCCACCGAATGGGCAGAAGACCGGTGGCGGCGCCTAGGTCAGGGATAGACGCAAGAACGGGGCCAAAGGCGCGCCCCACTTCTTTAAGTCGGCTGTCTCAAGCCGCGCGAACCCGGGTCACGAAGGCATTGACTGCCGCGGAAAGCCGTTCGCCCTGCCGCGACAGGTTGCTTGCCGAGGACAGAACCTCACCGGCGGCCAACCCGGTGTCGTTCGCCGCCTGGCTGACACCACCGATGTTCTCCGCGACGTCCTGTGTCGCCCGGGCGGTCTGCTGCACGTTTCGGGCGATTTCAGCGGTGGCCGCACCCTGCTGTCCCACCGCCGACGCGATGCTGGTCGCGATTTCGCTGACCTGCCTGATGGTGTCCGTGATACCGCTAATCGCCTCGACCGCCTCCTTTGTCGCCGACTGGATCTGGGTAATCTGCGCACCGATCTCCTCGGTCGCGCGGCTGGTCTGCTCCGCCAAATTCTTTACCTCGGATGCGACCACCGCGAAGCCTTTGCCGGCGTCGCCCGCTCGGGCCGCCTCGATGGTTGCGTTCAACGCCAAAAGATTGGTCTGGCCAGCAATGCTCTTGATCAGACCAACAACGTTGCCGATCTTTTGTGCGCCTTCGGCCAAGGCCCGCACAATCGCATCGGTGCGCTGCGAATCATCCGCTGCCTTCCCGGTGATCCTGGAAGAATGCGCTACCTGGCGACTGATCTCGTTGATCGACGCAGTCAGTTCCTCGGCTGCCGATGCCACCGTGTGGACGCCGGCGCTGGCCTGTTCCACCGCGGCGGCAACTGATGTCGCCTGCACGTCGCTCCGCTGCGCCGATCCAGCCATGGACCGCGCCGTTGCCTCCAGTTCGGTGGATCCGGCAGCCAACTGACCCGCCAGCTCGCCGACATCGCTTTCGAACTGGCGAACCAGCTCTTCCAGCCTGGCAGCGCGTTGATCCCTGGCAACGCGCTCGTGCGCCTGCTCCCCGGTCAGCCGTTCGGCCTCGGCTGCTCCCAGCCGCAATTCTTCCAGAGTGCCTGCCATTTTGCCGAATTCGTCGTTCTTCCCCAGCGCGGAAACCGGTGTCTGGTAATCCCGCCTGGCAAGCTTGCCGATTGCGCTGTTCAGTTCGCGCACTGGAACGGCGATGCGCCGACGGACGACGGACAAGCCGCCCACGCTGGCGGTCGTCGCAGCGGCGAACGCGACGCCCAGGATCCACAGCCGGGTCATCGCCGTCGCATGAAGTTGCGCCCCGCGTTCCGTCATCGCAGCCAAGGCGACCTCTGCGACCGTCAGCACCTTGCCCAGCGACAGGGTACAAATCTCGTTAAAATGCCCCGGTTTCTCGGGTTCCGCACTGCCCAGTGTCGCATAGGCGGCGTCGCGCGCGGCAAATCCCTTGGCCATTTCCGCCGCGGCGTAGTCCGTTGCAGCCACCAGCGCGGCGGGGGCGTTCGGCCGAGCCAGCAAATCGCGCAGATTTCGCAGGGACTTTTCCGCCAGCCCGCGTATTGCGCCGATCCGTGGCTTTGCCTCCGGGGCGATCGGCGTGTTGTTCCCACCAAAGAGGCTGCGCATCGCCGAACACTCATCGCCCATGCTCTCACGCATCGCCCAGGAATACTGCCGAGCCAATACGCTCTCGCCGATTATAGGATCGGACATGCGCGCGCTGGCTGCGATCGACAGGGACAAGTCGGACAGGCCGTTCACCACTGTTCCCACCGCGGCGTACCAGGTCAGTGTCTCCTTAAGGTCTCGCTGCGCGCGGGGCTTGTCCGAGAGGGCCACCATCTGCTTGTGCAAAGTCTCCGTGCCCTGCCATTTGGCCATGATCGCGGTGGCTCGTGCGGCGTCGGCAGGCCCCAGTGATGGCTGCAGCTGCAGCAGCGTGTCGGTCAGCCGGGCTTCCACCTGCGCGCGACGTTCGTTGATGTGGGCGACCGGATCGTCCTCCGTCTGCAGCATGTTCTGCGAATCGCCACGCGACAGCCGCGTCTCCTGCGTTGTCCTGAACAGCAGCCCGTCCGCTTTCGCCAGTGCCAGCGCCTCACCGGCCTGGTGCAGGTCAGTGAAAGCGTTCAGCAACGGCATCGCCAGCGCCGCGGCGAGTGCCAGCGCCATCATCAGAAAGACCGCGTTTAACAGAACCACGGCTGAGATCGAAGCGGTGCCGAAGGCAAACCGGGGAGCTTCATGCAAGTTGCGAGTAGGCGTCGAGGCGGCGGACATGGGTGCTCCTTGGACGCCGCCTCGCTTTTGCGGGCGGACCACGGCCGATGATTGCCTGATAATCCTAATTTTTCCTTAACGGCCCTGCGGTGGCGCATTCCGCAATGGCGCGGTCATGTCGGAACGACACATCTAATACTGGATCTTGTCCGGCTTGCGGTCCCACTCCTCGAACGCTGCCCAGCCTTCGGCCTGCAGCAGCCGCGAGGTCGGAACTGCCCGCTGGTCCAGCGGCAGGGCGATCTCGTGATAGAGGAAATCGTCCCGAAACCCGATCTTCGCCGCATCGTAACGGTCATTGGCATAATAGATACGCCCCAACCGAGCCCAGTAGATCGCGCTGAGGCACATCGGGCAGGGCTCGCAACTGGTGTAGATCTCGCAGCCGGTCAGGTCGAATGTCCCCAGTGCCTGGCACGCGAGCCGCACCGCCACGACCTCGGCATGCGCGGTCGGGTCGTTGGTGGAGGTGACCTGATTGGACCCCTCGGCGATGATTTTGCCGTCTTTGACGACGACAGCCCCGAACGGTCCGCCGCGCCCGGACCGCATCATTTCCAGCGATAACTCAATCGCTCGGTGCATATGGTCGGCTTCGGCCATCAGCGTCGCGCCTGCGCGGTGACCGGCGGACAGAGGCAGTCGCCACAGCTTTTCTCGGTGGTTGGCATAGCGGCGACGCTCCGCTGCGATGGCTGGAATTGCAGGATTTGCGCGGCGACCGAGACAGCGACGACGGCGGGTTCCTTGCCTTCGATTCCGGGCAGACCGATGGGGCAGATCAGTTTCGCCGCATCGATCCCCTGCCGAACCAGCCGTCCGACAAATCGGGCACGCTTGGTCGCCGATCCGATCAGGCCCACCGCCGGCAGGTCGGGCCGACCCAACGCCGCGACCACGATATCGAAATCCAGCGCGTGGTCGTGCGTCATCACCAGCACCAGGCTTCCGGGCGGCAGCGCGGCAACCGCCTGCGCCGGCGGAGCAATACGCACCGGAACGACGTTCGCGGGCAGGTTGGCCGGCAGTGCCTCCGGCCGCGAGTCGATCCAACTCACCCGGCACGGCAGGTCGGCAAGCAGTTTCACCAGTGCCTTCCCGACATGGCCCGCACCAAACAATCCGATATGCAACCGTGGCGGACGCAACACCTCAAACAGCACCGTCACGTGGCCGCCGCAGCACTGACCCAGCGCCGGACCGAGCGGAAAGTCCTTGGTCGAAAGCCCTTCGGCGCCGGCGGCGAGCAAGCTTCGCGCGGCGGCGTCGCATTGATGTTCCAGGTTACCGCCGCCGATGGTTCCGGCCAGCCCGTCGGCGGAGACAACCATCTTTGCCCCCGCTTCCCGCGGGGTTGACCCTTTTGCCGCCAGCAATGTGATCAGCACGGCCGGCTGGTTGTCGCGTTCGGCGGCACTCAGGGCGTCCAGCCAGGCGGCCATCACTCGGCGGCCCTGGCTGATATCGTTGGGGCTTGCGGGACCACGGCCCGGGCGCGCAGCGTCTCGATCGCCATCAGCACGCGTTCGGCCGTCGCCGGCGCATCCAGCCGAGGAACCTGCCAACCATCTCCACAGGCGGCGATCGCGTCGCGCAGCGCCTGGAACACCGCGATCCCCAACATAAGCGGCGGCTCGCCAACGGCTTTGGACCGATAGATCACGTCCTCCTTGTTGCGCCCGGCCTTGAATAGCGAGACGTTGAACGCCGCTGGAATATCGCCACAAGCCGGGATCTTGTAGGTCGACGGCGCATGGGTTCGCAGATGGCCCTTGTCGTCCCACCACAATTCCTCGGTGGTCAGCCAGCCCATGCCCTGGACGAAGCCGCCTTCGACCTGACCGAGGTCGATCGCCGGGTTCAGCGATTGGCCGGCATCGTGCAGGATGTCCACGCGCCGCAGCCGGTATTCGCCAGTCAGGGTGTCGACTTCGACCTCGGACACGGCTGCGCCGTACGCAAAATAGTAGAATGGCCGGCCTTGGTGCGTCTTGGTGTCGTAGTGGATCTTCGGCGTGCTGTAATACCCGGTGGAGGACAGAGACGCCCGCGCCCGATGCGCCAGTTTGGCGACTTCGCCGAAGGTCATTTCTTTGCCGCCGGCGCCGATGCGACCGTCCGCGAACACTATCGACGACGCCGGCACGCCCAACGCTGTCGCCGCGACTGTCGCCATCCGCTGCTTGATGGCCCGTGCCGCCACCTGTGCCGCCTTGCCATTCAGGTCGGTGCCGGAGGACGCGGCGGTCGGCGACGTATTCGGTACTTTTGCCGTCGTCGTCGCGGTAATCTTGACCCGATCGAGCCCGATGCCGAACTCCGCCGCGACGATCTGGGCGATCTTCAGATAAAGGCCCTGGCCCATCTCCGTGCCGCCATGGTTCAGCGCCACGCTGCCGTCGGTATAGACGTGGACCAGCGCGCCGGCCTGGTTCATGTGGGTCAGCGTGAACGAAATCCCAAACTTGACCGGGGTCAGCGCCAGTCCGCGCTTGATCCAGGCATTGGCGGCGTTGAAGGCGGTGACTTCCTTACGCCGAGCGGCGTAACCAGCCTCACGCTCAAGTTCGGCAACGAGTTCCGCGATGACGTTGTCCTCGACCGTCATGTGATACGGCGTGATGTTGCGGTCGCGCTTGCCGTAGAAGTTACGTTTGCGGACAGTCAGCGGATCGATGTGCAGATGCCGGGCGATCTCATCCACGACATGTTCGATCCCGACCATGCCTTGGGGCCCGCCGAAGCCGCGAAACGCCGTGTTGGACACGGTGTTCGTCTTGCAGCGATGCGAAACGATCCGGACATGGTCGAGGTAATACGCATTGTCGGCATGGAACATCGCCCGGTCGGCGATGGCGCCCGACAAGTCCGGAGAATAGCCGCAGCCGATCGCATGCATGAATGTGATGCCCTGGATCCGGCCGTCCTTGTCGAACCCGACATCGTAGTCGATCCGGCAATGATGCCGCTTGCCGGTCAGGATCATGTCGTCGTCGCGATCCAGCCGATGCTTCACCGGTCGACCGGTCCGCTGCGCCAGCAATGCCGCCGCCACCGCGATCAACGACGCCTGAGATTCTTTCCCGCCAAACCCGCCGCCCATCCGCCGTGTCTCGCACACGACGGAATGGTCGGACAATTTCAGCGCGCGGGCGACCAGATGCTGCACCTCGGTCGGGTGCTGGGTGGAGCTGTGCACCAGCATGTCCCCGTCCTCCCCGGGGATCGCCATGGCGACCTGGCCTTCGAGGTAGAAATGCTCCTGCCCGCCCACATCGATGCGCCCGGACAGCCGCAGCGGGGCTTTTGTCAATGCGGCGTCCGCGTCGCCACGCTGCATGACTTGCGTGGGCAGCACGAAGGTCTGCGCCGTCAGCGCTTCATCGATCGTCAGGATCGGCTGCAGGATTTCGTACTCGATCACGGCCTTGGATGCGGCTTCCCGCGCCAGCGCCATGCTGCTGGCGGCGACCGCGAAGATCGACTGCCCGTGATACTCCACCAGCCCATCGGCGAAGATCGGATCGCCTAGGAAAGCCGGCCCTACATCGTTGACGCCCGGGATGTCCTTGGCGGTCATCACCGCGGCCACACCGGGCGCCGCGATGACCGCGCTGAGGTCGATCGACCTGATCCGCGCATGCGCGTGCGGACTGAGACCGAGAAACGCATGCAGCAGCCCGGGCGGTTCGGGCATATCGTCAATATAGACGGCTCGACCGCTGACATGCTTCGGCGCGCTGTCGTGCGGGATGGACACCCCTATCGTGGAAATCGCCTTCATGCTGGGATCAGTCGTGTCAAGACTGCCTCCTCGCTGGTTTCCAGAAAGCATTTCAGCAGCAGGTTGCGCGCCACCGTGCGCCGGTAGGCGGAGCTAGCCCGCATGTCCGACAGCGGGGAGAACGCATTGTCCATGACCGATTGCGCCGTTCGGATCGTCGCCTCGGTCCAGGGACGGCCGGTCAGAAATTCCTCGACCGCCGTAGGACGCGCCGGGGTCGCCGCCATGCCGCCGAAGCCGATGCGGATATCACGGACGATGCCATCCTGCAGCCTCAAGCGGAATGCCGCACAAACCGCCGATATATCCTGGTCGAACCGCTTCGACACCTTGTAGCAGCGGAACGCCTGGTTCGGTACCGGAACCGGCACGTCGATGCGTTCGATGAACTCGCTCGGTGCCAGCACGGTGCGGCGATATCCGGTGAAGAACTCATCTAGTTTCACCGAACGCCGCGCGTCGCCCCGACGCAGGATCAAGGTCGCGTCCAGCGCCAGCAATGCGGGCGGCGAATCCCCGATCGGCGAGGCGTTGGCGATATTGCCCCCGATCGTGCCCCGATTGCGGATCTGGCGCGAGCCGATACGGCGGATCATCCCGCCGAAATCCGGGTAATGCTGCTCCAGCAGCGGCAACGCATCCTGATACGTCGCCCCCGCGCCGATCTGAATAAAACCCCCCGTCTCCACAACGCCAGCAATGTCGAAAACCGTATCGAGGGACACGGTCACCAACAACGTCTTATGCTGCTTGGTCACCCACAGCCCAACATCGGTGGCGCCCGCGACGATCACCGCATCGGGGTGATCGAGCAGCGTCTGGGCCAGCTCGTCGCTCGATCGCGGCGAAAACGAGCGCTTCCCGCCATGGGCCAACGCCAGAGTGCCATCCATCGCCGGCAATGCGACCGCGGCCGGAACCTCGGTCCCCAAGCAGACTTCCATTGCCGCATCGACGATCGGGCGATACCCGGTGCAGCGGCACAAATTACCCGCAAGTACTTCATTGACCGCGACACGATCAGGCTTCGCCTCGGTCCGAAGTGCGAACAGAGACATTACGAACCCGGGCGTACAGAAGCCACATTGCGAGCCATGATGATCCACCATCGCCTGTTGAACCGGGTGCGGCGTCCCGTCGGCGGCGGCGAGGTGCTCCACCGTCAGCAACTGCTGCCCATCCAGGGCCGGAACAAAAAGGACGCACGCGTTCACCGCCTGATGGCGGCCCTGGCGGTCCACCAGTACCACCGTGCAGGCGCCGCAGTCGCCCTCCGCGCAGCCTTCCTTGGTGCCGCACAAGCGCTCTGGCCCACGCAGGTACTCCAGCACGGTCATGGTCGGGTCCACGTCGCGCAACGCCCGCGGCTCCGGTCCCAAGCGGAAGTGGAGTGTGTCGCGCATCGCGCCATCAGTCCTTTCGCTACGACATACGTTCTTTGCCGTGTTCAAGCGTGCAGCTAAGGGCACGATCGGCGAACCGGTCAACGACGAAACGGCGGGGAACGTGCCCAATCCTGCCGGAGCAGGCGCCTGGTGACCATGAAAAAGGCGATAAGTGGATTAAGGTAAGCGCATGTTGAGCAGACGAGGAATCGGCGACCCAGGTTTTGCGCCGTCACCTCCATCGAAACTGGCCCAAGCCCGGTCATGACACCATGGAATGGGCTCCAGGCTCGCTTTGAGAAGGCGGGGGCAGCGCTCAGCTCCCGATCACACCGCCAGCAATCCCACCACATCGTCCTCCAACACCGCCGCGGTCAGCCTGCCGCCGATGCCCGCCCCGGTATCGAGGCCGATGCGATTGCTCCCGATCGTCACCGATGCGCCGGACGAGTGTCCATGCACGACGATCAGGCCAAGATCCTGTTCGGTGGACAGGAACGGCTGCCGCATCGTAGTGAGATCGTCCCGAGACTGCTCGGTGAGCGGAACACCTGGCCGGATACCGGCATGGACAAAGAGGTAATCGCCCTCGCGATGGGTCAGCGACAGGGTTCGCAACCACTCGACCTGGGCGGCGGGCAGCGCTGTTGCCCAAGCCTCACGCGGCAGATCGGGGCTGAGGCCCCAGCTTGCGAGCGCCGCCTTGCCGCCGGCCCACAGCCAGTCGGTCGCCGCGGCGCGGTCGCCGTCCAGGGCATCGAGCAACATCCGCTCATGGTCGCCCAGCAGATTGACGACGGCGATGCCCGGAATTGGCGGTTCTGCGGCAAGCAGGGCCACGACGCCGGCACTGTCCGGTCCTTGGTCAATGTAGTCGCCCAGATGGACAAGGATCGCAGACCCGGTTGGGCGCGCCAAAAAATCCGCTGCGACCAAAGCGTGCAGGATTTCAAGTTGGTCGCGGCAGCCATGGATATCGCCGATCGCGTAGACCCGCCGGCCGCGCGGCAGCCGGCCGGGGGCGTGCATGAAGCGGATCGTGTCGGCCGACGCGGCCATCTGGCGCGGCCCGCTGAAGGTCGGGATCGCCGCGGCATCCAGCGCCGCTCGAATTCCGGGACGGCGGAGCGGACGCCTCATGCCCGGGGGCGCCTGTTTCTTCTTTTGCGAAGCCTGCTAACCTGTCCAGGTAAGAGCAATCGGAGGGAACCCTTGGCCAAAATCACATTTCCCGTGGAAGCAAGCCACATCATGATGTTCGCGCGCGCGATCGGCGACACGAACCCTGTGTATCACGACGCGGCGGCGGCGAAAGATACCGCGGTCGGCGGCATCATCGCCCCGCCCAGCTTCCCTCAGGCGGTTGCCCAATTCGACCCGGACTACTTCCTGCGTCCGAAGCCCGGCCAGAAGTGGTTCGGATCGGCCAAGGGACCGACCGGGATCGAGGGCAAGCCGACATCGTCCGGCGGGCTGCATGCCGAACAGCATTACGAGTACCACCGGCACATCCGGCCCGGCGACGTGCTGACCGCGGAGACCAAACCCGGCAATGTCTGGGAGAAGGAAAGCAAGCGCGCAGGCAAGCTGACGTTCCGGGAGCGTATCACCGAATACCGTGACCAGAACGGCGAACTCGTCATTACCGCTCGCGGCGTAGGCGTAACGACCGAGCGTCCGGTGGACCAGGGGTAAGGGGAGAGATCATGGCACTGAAAGCATCCGCCCTGAAGGTCGGCGACACACACAGCGAGCGCGTGGTGGAAAACCTCTCACGCACCCAGATCGTTCAATACGCCGGCGCATCGGGCGACTATAATCCGCTGCACTCGGATGAGGTCTATACGACAAAGATCGCCGGTTATCCCAGCGTTTTCGCGCACGGGATGCTGACGATGGGGCTGACCGGCAAAATGCTAACGAACTATGTCGGCGACGGTACGCTGGCCAAGTTCGGTGTGCGGTTCACGAACCAGGTGTGGCCGGGCGATACGCTGGATTCAAAGGCGACGGTTGCCGCATTGCGGGAAGAAGGTGGCCAGCATTACGTCGATCTGACACTGTCCACCACGAACCAGGACGGCAAGGAAGTCGTTGCTGGATCGGCAACCGCTCGGATTGATCCGTAACCGTACTGACATGTCTTGGCTCGGCCCCATGGGTATGGAGCCGGTCGGCCGCTGCGATTTTTTGGACCGGTGGCTGTTATTTCAACAGCGACGTGCGTTCTCGCACCTGAGACATCATCAGGTTTATCGCGTTCTGGATCTCGGCGAGGTTTGCCAGGATCCAGTCGGCGTCTCTGCCTTCCAGAGACTGCCGCAACAGCTCGGCCAACCCGACCAGTCGCTGGTCGCACGCCCCGAGTGTCATCAGCGTCTGCGCTTCCTGGCGGTACCGCTGCGTCATGCGGTCGTTTTCCGGCACGGGCAGGGCGCGGATAGTGCCTTCCAACTGACCGATGCCCGCCGACAACGCTTCCAGTGCCTGGGCGGTGGCGACCGCATCGGGATCCGGCAACGGCTTGGCGCGCGACGGCGGCGGCAGATGTTTCCGGCGATACGAACTCTGCATGGCCTCGATCATCGTGCGCGACAAACCAAGCAGCCAGCATGCTTTTTCCCGTATGAGCAAATCATCTGCCCGGAGCTGATTCTCGAGCCGATAGAAATTATAGCCCCAACCGTAGAACAGATTGATAGCGATCTGATCCAGTTTGCCGACGTCGTAAAATAACGATCCGGACATCAGGTTCGGTCCCGCCGCGGGGGCTCCAGATCGAGCGGAAACGTACCGAGCGGCTGGCCCCCGATGTTGAAGGCGACGCCGGCAGCGGCATTGGGGGCAGAGATCAGACCACGTTCCGCCATGCGCAACGCCAGATAGTACCGCACGGCCTCGATTGGCGACAGGCCCACGGCCTGCAGGGAAATCAGTTCCCGCATCCTTTCGTCCTTGGGCAGGACCAGGATTTTGAGATCATTCAGCATGATACCATAGATGGCGAGGAAGCTGGCAAGGTGCTCCTTTACGACCTCCCTCAGTTCGCCGATATGCTCATTGATGGCCTCAAGCTTGGTGACCTGCACCACTTGGTTGATCGCCTGTTCGATCGCGGGACCGGCATAGGCGGCGATCTCCGCCGTGTCGATCACCGTGCCACTGAATGGCATGTGAGTAATGAGTCTAAGCGCGGCCTCGGCGGTATCGACGTGGATGTAGTAATCAACCTGGTAGGATACTTCGGCCATCTCCGCACTCGTCGCGATACCCTCACTCCGCACCAGTAATTTGGCCCGATTTATGTAGATGATCTCATACTGCCACGGCGAACTGCCGCCCCAGAAGCCTTGAACAAGGGAACCGATCAATGGCTTGTCCGGGGTGACCCGCGTATATTGACCAGTCTCATAGACCTGCAGCACCGCGCCGCGCGATTTCACGACGCAGAAATGGTTGCTTTCTACGGTAAGCAGCGAACCCGACACGATACTTTCGTCGGCCTGCTTTAGCGCCACGTTCCGCATACCTAACATGTCGGTTCCGTCCCGATTGAGGGCGGTAATGATTTGCCTGTTCAAGGCCATGAAAGCGTCCTTCTCGCGCGTTGGGAACTGTGGCACCAAACCCGGGCACGTCAACTATATTGCGGCTCACGATTGAACATGATGAATCTTTGATTGCGGCCGGCGTTTGGATGCTCCGACCCGTTCCCGATGAGCGAACCCGTGGCGGGATATTAAATCGACCGCATGGGTTCACCAACAATTGAATTTTCCCGTTTTCCGCGTGAACCGAAGCCACCTGTCGTGCGTTCTGGGCTATGTATCAGCCGTGGTGAGGACGCCGATGCGTATTTATTTCGCCATTTCGTTGCTCATGCTCCTGGCTATCGCTGGTTTTGCACAACCAAACCCGGCAGAGCAAAGCCCTGCCGCCGCCGATCGTAACGAAGCCCGCTGGGCCGATTGGGAAGCACAGGCGCGGATCGCCGACGGCGACTATGACGGCGCGGTCCAGGCCGAACAGCAGGCCGATACAGCCCGGTATCAGGCGGATCGCCACGACACGACCGGCCATCTTCCAAGATGAAAACGTGCCATTCCAGAGATTTGCCCGCTCCGGACGGAGATTCTCGATGCCGATAAAGCGCCGGCATCAATCGGACAATTGAGCCGAGGCCCGGGGAGGAAGGTTCAGTCTTAGCGGCCGCTCGCCCACGCCTCATACCGAGCCTTGTTCTCCGCGTTGGGCGGATACAGGCCCGGAAGTGATGCACCTTCATTGACCTGGGTCATGATCCATTCTTCAAGGCGTTCCTGGTCGGCCGCGACAGCGGCAATGTCCGCGACGAGCTTCTGTGGAATGACGACCGCGCCATCGTCATCGACCATGATGACGTCGTCCGGGAACACGGCGACACCGCCGCAGCCAATCGGTTCCTGCCAATTCACGAACGTAAGGCCGGCAACGGAAGCGGGTGCCGCGGCACCCTGGCACCACACGGGAAGCCCGGTGCCGAGCACGCCCGCGAGATCCCGGACCACGCCATCGGTGACCAGGCCGGCCACACCTTTCTTCGCCATCCGTGCACAGAGAATATCGCCGAAGATGCCGGCGTCGGTGACGCCCATGGCATCGACGACGGTGATGCAACCGTCCGGCATGGCTTCGATAGCGGCGCGGGTGGAGATCGGCGACGACCATGATTCAGGTGTCGCAAGGTCTTCACGCGCGGGCACAAAACGAAGAGTGAAGGCCCGCCCGATCAAGCGCGGCTGGCCGGCCCGAATCGGCCTGGTGCCGCGCATCCAGACATTTCTAAGCCCCTTTTTCAGCAGGACCGTCGTAATGGTGGCAGTGGAAACCCCGGAAAGGGCAGCGAGGGTCGCGGAGTCGATCGTCATGGAGCCAGAATCTCCTGGTTGGCTGGCGAGGCGCGGGCCAATTGACACGCCAATCGCCGAACCGCGCAAGATGCCTGCCGTATGAACCCGCGGCTACCAGCTGGTAGCCGGTCTCAGTCGCCCTCGGTGGCGGCCAGGAGCGACTGTGCGTGCTCGCTCAACTTGGCCAGGGCTTTGTGCAGAGTGGTCCACTCCGCCTTCGTCAGGCACGGTGCCAGGGCGGCTTCGATGCTTCGCACCGTCGGGGTGACGCCTGCATAGACCGTAGTACCTTTGCGCGTCAGGCGCAGCAACCGTCCGCGACCGTCATCAGGGTCCTGGGCCTGCCGCACCAGCCCTCGCGCCACCAGGCTCGCGGCGGCTCGGCTGACTTTGACCTTGTCCATGGAGGTATGCTCACCGGCGGCGGTCGGCGACAGGACACCGTACCGGCCGATCGCGGCAAGCAGTCGCCATTCCGGCATCGCCAATCCCGAGTCTACGAGATGCTGTCGCGCGATCAGGTGAGACACGGATTCAGCTGCGACCGACAAACGGTAAGGCAAGAAGTCTTCAAGCCGAAATCCCCCGGCGCGGGCACCTTCGTCTTCTGTTTGGTTCACTTGAAACTACCCCGAATCGTCATTCGATCATGACGTACAAGTTGACGCGCAACAACTGGTGATAGATTGCTGTGTGTGCATATTTTCACCGACGACTGAGAGACACGAGCAGCGAAATAACGCCTTTGACAAATGCGAGTCGGCTCACCGGCGCAAGTTGCTAACAAATGACACATGAATCAGATGACAAAAAGTGCCGCCGAGGGCGTGAGTCCAACGTGATTCTTACTATGGCAAGTTCAATCTGAACTCCATCCGGACTCTCGCGCTATGCCAAAACGGACGCGCCCCTCGTACCCCGACTTGTTGCAGTGCAAATTGCAACTTTTGCGCGCAGTAAAGTCAATGAATTTCCCCGCCCGCGCGAAATATCGGCAACGGAACCAGGCCTCGCCTTCAATTCACTTCTTGTCGAATAGCAAATGGGGGCGCTCGACTTCATCCGAACTATCGCCCGCCGGGTCATCTCATGACAAACCAGAGACTCATCGAATGGATCGGTCTGGTGGTCCAACCCCCCGGGCGCGGCGCGATCGTTCATCGGCCGTGGCCACCGGGGTCGTTGTCTCGTAGTCACGGCCACCAGGCCGCATCAGACCCGGATCGAGACGTTACCCGAGGTGCGCACTTTTCCGCTCACCCGCGCCTGGACCAACACCGGCTTCCCATGAGCGGGTAAAACCGCCTTTACGCCGTTCGGCATCGAAAGCCTCGAGGAGCTGATGCCTATGTACAGGCGAGAAAACCCCGAGGGCTGAGCACCCGCCGATGATGGTCCAGCCTTTTGAGTTTGGCTGGAGCGACCCAGCGACTGCCAACGGCTAATCGATCTGCCCGGTCTTGTTCACAACCTCAACGTCATGACCATCGGGGTCGAGTACCCAGGTTGCGTAATAGTCAGGATGATATTGGAGCTGGGGCGCGGGGGCAGTTTTCTCCCGTCCGCCTGCTGCAATTGCAGCGACAAAGAAGGTATCCACCTCGGCGTGACTTTTGGCGGCAAAACCGACGTGAACGGCGTCAGGA